>JAYTQA010000124.1:0-4711 GCA_043746955.1 bacterium
GATGCCAGACGATATCTACCAGACCCCCGCCGCGACCGAGCCCGCCGTCTTTACCGACGCCGCCGCCGCCGTGGCCTGCCTGGAGGATTTGTACGCCAGTGCCACCAGCTATCTGAGCCAGGCCTTCACCGATGCCGTCACCCACGGCCGACCCGAGGAGCGGGTGCGCGCCTATTACCCGGAAGTCCGGCTGACCGTGACCAGCCATGACAAGATCGACAGCCGGCTGAGTTTCGGTCACGTCTCGCATCCGGGCACCTATGCCACCACGATCACCCGGCCCGATCTGTTTCGCAACTATCTGATCCAGCAGATCGGGTTGCTGATGGAAAACCATGGCGTGCCGGTGCAGATCGGCCTGTCGGACACGCCGATCCCGCTGCATTTTGCGGTCGCCAACAACCCCGACCTGACCGTGCCGCACCAGGGTGTGCTCGACTTCACCCTGCGCGATGTGTTCGACGTGCCCGACCTTGCCACCACCAATGATGATATCGTCAACGGCCAGCGCACCCGCAATGCCGACGGCTCGTTTCCGCTCGCCCCGTTCACCGCGCAGCGGGTGGATTACTCGCTGGCACGGCTGAGCCATTATACCGCCACCGACGCCATTCACTTCCAGAACTACATCCTGTTCACCAACTACCAGTTCTATGTCGACGAGTTTGAATTCATGGCCCGCGCGGCTTTGTCGAACCCGGCTTTGGGCTATACCGCGTTTGTGGCGGCAGGTAATTCCAGCATCACGACCGGCGACGGCATCCTCGCGCCCAGTTCGAAAACCCCGCAAATGCCGACCTATCACCTGAAGCGTGCGGACGGGAACGGCATCACCTTGGTCAACATAGGCGTCGGGCCATCCAACGCCAAGACCGCCACCGACCATATCGCGGTGTTGCGCCCGCATGCCTGGATGATGCTCGGCCACTGCGCGGGCCTGCGCAACAGCCAGAGTCTGGGCGATTTCTGCCTCGCCCATGCCTATCTGCGCGAGGACCATGTGCTGGACGACGACCTGCCGATCTGGGTGCCGATCCCCGCACTGGCCGAGATTCAGATCGCTTTGCAAGATGCGGTGGCCGAGGTGACCCAGTTGGACGGCTATGAGCTTAAGCGCATCATGCGCACCGGCACCGTCGCCACGATCGACAACCGGAACTGGGAGTTGCGCGACCAGTCCGGCCCGGTCCGCCGTCTGTCACAATCGCGCGCCATCGCGCTGGATATGGAATCCGCCACTATCGCGGCCAACGGTTTTCGGTTCCGGGTACCTTATGGCACGCTGCTCTGTGTCAGCGACAAGCCGCTGCACGGCGAGTTGAAACTGCCCGGCATGGCGTCAGAATTCTACAAAACCCAGGTCAGCCGCCACCTGCAAGTCGGCATCCGCGCGATGGAGCGGTTGCGCGAAATGCCGCTTGGCCAGATTCACAGCCGAAAATTGCGCAGTTTTGACGAAACCGCGTTTCTTTAAGGGCGGTTTTCGGCCAATCCTGCAAATATGCTTGCCTTGCCCGGCAAAACCTTGTGTAGCGACCCGACAGCCAATTTCGGGCGTTAGAACCAGAACCCGGAAACCGGGGCCAGACCAAAGGGACATCTCCATGACCAAACCGATGACCAAGACCCAATTGCTTGCAGCCCTCGCCGATGCGATGGGGTCTGACAAGAAAACCGCAAGTACCGCACTGGACGCGATTGCGGCTGTCGTGGCGCGTGAAGTGGCTGCCGGTGGCGCTGTCACCCTGCCCGGCCTTGGCAAGATCGTCTGCCGTGCGCGCCCCGAACGTCAGGTCCGCAACCCCGCGACCGGTGAGACGGTGAACAAGTCTGCCGACAAGCAAGTGAAATTCACCATCGCCAAAGCGCTGAAAGACAGCGTCAACGCCTGACTTGACGGGTTGTGCCAAATTTGAAAGGGTCGCTGCAAGGTGGCCCTTTTGCATTGCGAGGATTCCATGGCGCGTGTCACCGGCATCGGCGGTGTCTTCTTTCGCGCCCGCGACCCTGAAGCTTTGGCCAAATGGTACGACGCCCATCTCCTGCACCGATCCAACCCCTATGAATGGACCCAGGACGCCGGTCCGACCGTCTTTGCCCCGTTCCCCGCTGACAGCGACTACTTTCCGGCCGACCGTCCCTACATGCTGAACTTGCGGGTCGATGACCTGCCCGGCCTGATAGCCGACCTGAAGGCCGCAGGGATTGCCGTGGAAACCCGGCCCGAATGGGATGGCGATTATGGCCGCTTCGCGCGCATCCACGACCCCGAAGGCAACCCGGTTGAACTGTGGCAACCGCTCGCCGCATGAAGCCTGCCGCATGAAGCACGCCGTATGAAAATCGAGGCATGAAGCCCCCGGCATGAAAATCGACGCAGGAAGCCCACCGCATGAAGCCCACCGCATGAACCCCACCGCATGAAAATCGACCTATGAAAATCGACCTGACCGCCCTTCTGATGGGCCTGGGCTTTTCGCTGATGTGGTCCTCGGCCTTTGCGACCGGGCGGATCATCGTGCTGGATGCCTCGCCTTTGCTGGTGCTGGCCCTGCGCTTTCTGATCTCTGGCGCCATCGCCGTCACCATCGCCCGGATGCGGCGCCAAAGCTGGCGGCTGTCACGCCCGGTGGCGCGCAGCGTCGTGATCTTCGGCCTGTGCCAGAACGCGCTCTACCTCGGCCTGAACTTCGTGGCATTGCAATGGGTCGAAGGCTCGCTCGCCTCGGTGATTGCCTCCGCCATGCCGCTTCTGGTCGCCGTGATCGGCTTTGCCCAGGGCGAGCGTTTGCCGAAACTTGGCCTGGCTGGGCTCGCCGCTGGCTTTGTCGGCGTGGCCCTGATCATGGGCAGCCGGATCACCCACGGCGCTGACCCGACCGGCGTCACCTTCTGCGTCATCGGGGCGCTCGCACTGGCCTGCGCCACCCGTCTGGTCAAATCGGTTAGCGCGGGCGGCAACCTTCTGATGGTCGTCGGTCTGCAAATGCTGGTCGGCTCTGCGATCCTTGCGGTGGCGGCCGGCCTGATTGAGGTGCCCCGCCTCAACCTTACCCCGCGCCTGATCCTGACCTTAAGCTACCAGATCGCCGTCCCCGGCCTGATCGCCACGCTTTTGTGGTTTTCGCTGGTGCGCCGGATCGGTGCGGTCCGCGCCTCGACCTTCCATTTCCTCAACCCGTTCTTTGGCGTCACCGTCGCCGCAGTCTTGTTGGGGGAACACATCACCCAAACCGACCTGATCGGCGTGGCCATCGCCATGGCAGGCATCCTCGCCGTGCAACTGGCGCGCCGCGAGATCACGCCAGTCAGCCCAACCGGTCACGCAAGCTTCAGGTGACACTGGCGCGCCCAGACGCCATACTGCGCCATGATCCTGATCCTTGCCTATCTCGCGGGCGTCCTGACGCTGATCAACCCCTGCGTCCTGCCAGTGCTGCCGATCGTGCTGGCCTCCGCTCTGCACCAGCACCGGCTTGGCCCGGTGGCGCTGGCCTTGGGCATGGTGGCAAGCTTTGCGACCCTTGGCTTCACCGTCGCAGCTTTTGGCCAGGCGATCGGTCTGACCGATGACCGGCTGTCCGAAGCTTCCGCCGTTTTGATGATCGGCTTCGGCCTGATCCTGATGGTGCCGCGCCTCTCGGCCAGTTTTGCCACCGCCACCGCGGGCCTGTCGCTGCGCGCCGACCGCCAGATCGATGCGCTCGACAGCCAGAGCCTGTCGGGTCAGTTCGTCGGCGGCGCTTTGCTGGGTGCCGTGTGGAGCCCTTGCGTCGGCCCGACCCTTGGCGGCGCGATATCGCTGGCCAGCCAAGGCCACGACTTCGGGCTGGCGGCCCTGACCATGGCCAGCTTTGCCACCGGGGTCGCCACCGTGATCGTGGCCTTCGCCTACGGCACCCGCAGTTTGCTGAACCGCTCACGCGGCACCTTGCGCGCCATCGCCACCACCGGTCGCCCGATCATCGGCGCGGTGTTTGCCCTGACCGGCCTGTTTTTGTTCTTCCACCTCAATCGCCCGGTCGAGGCTTGGCTGATCGACCATCTGCCCGCCGCCCTGCAAGACTTCTCCGTATCCCTGTGAAAGGATCCCCACATGCAACGCCGCAGCTTCCTTGCCCTGACCGCCGCTGCACTGGCAGCACCGGTTGCGGCCCTAGCCAGCCCGAATACCGACTACACGCCAGAGCTTCTGAAATCCGAACTCGCCGCTGGCAAGACGGTCTTTCTCGATTTCTTCGCCCCATGGTGTAGCACCTGTGCCGCCCAGCGCCGCATCATTGACGGGCTCAAAGCCGAAAATCCAGCCTATGAAAAGTCGATCTCGTTCATCGTGGTCGACTGGGACACCTGGTCTGGCGGCGATCTGGTCAAACAGCTCAATATTCCGCGTCGTTCCACCCTTGTGGTGCTCAAGGGCGACAAGGAACTTGGCCGCATCGTCGCCGGCACGGCCAAGTCCGAGATCAAAGCCCTGATGGACCTCGGCCTTCAGGCCGCGACGGCCTGAAGTGACGCCATCCGCAGCGCATCCGCCGCCTTGGTCCGCGCAATCGGCGGACGCGCTTGACACCGCGCCACCCAGTCGCGGATCAACGGATCATCCGGCGTGGCATCCTTGAACCACGCATAGGGCGAATGGCACAACAGATCGGCGGCACTGAACTGCGCGCCCAAAAGCCATGGCCCCTGCGCCAGCGCGTTGTGCAAC
>JAYTQA010000125.1:0-4698 GCA_043746955.1 bacterium
TTGAAAAAGCTGGCGATGCGGTATCAGGGTCTGCGGACCAAATTCAAGAAAGACATCGCCGGGTCGAAGGAACGCACTGACATTGAAGGGCGGATCAGCGAAATCGTCGCTAACTTTGAAGCTGCCGAAACGCAGTTCAAGGCCAAAATAGCCAAGCTGAAAGCCTGACGCTGGGTTTAGCGGGTGCGACTTTAGATCACGCAATCCGCCCACGGGTGTTTTGCCATGGGGTTGCAGGCCGCGTCTGCACAAACCCGCCGCCGCCGTCGGATTTGTGCTGCCCCTGCGCCATCACGCATCAAGCACGACCCAAACCGCCGGATGATCCGGACCAACCGTCGCGGAAATTTCCGCTGACAATCGGCGCCGGGGTTGGAAAATGACCAAAGGCCCGTTAGACCGGTTTTTAGCGTCCGGATCGGCCGTGCAGGCCCCCGGACCGCCGGTGAAACAACCCCGAAAATGGGGACGCAACCAATGACGAAGAAACGGGTTGCCGAGGCCTTGGGCACGCTGATCCTGGTGCTGTTCGGCTGTCATGCATCTGTGCTGATGGGCGCGCAGATCGGTATGCTGGGGATCGCCCTCGCCTTTGGCCTGTCGATTGTGGCGGCGGCTTATGAGTTGGGGGCGATTTCGGGGGCGCATCTGAACCCGGCGGTCAGCCTTGGCATGGTGACGGCGGGGCGGATGACCTTGGCTGAGTTTGCCAGCTACGCGGTGGCGCAGATTGTGGGCGCGATTGTGGCCGTGATTGTGGCTGCGGGTATCCTTTTGGTGATAGCCTCCGGCAAGGCGGATTATTCGGTCGCGGTGAACGGTCTGGGCCAGAACGGCTTTGGGCCGGGCTATCTTGGCGAATACTCGATGATGGCGGCTTTGGTGTTTGAAACGGTGATGACGTTTGTGTTCGTCACCGTGATCCTGGGTGCCACCGAGAAAGGTGCTCCGGGGGCGATGGCGGGGCTGGTCGACAAAGCCTTGTTCACGAGGGCCTGAGGCTAATTGCCCAAGCCATCGCAAAGGCCGGGGCGATGCTCCCGGCCTTCCCCGTGCCCGATATGATGTGATGTGATGCAGCTTGACCTCATCTGCAGTGACCTGGTCAGAGGTCACCGGGCGATCGGCTACCCGCTCGGGGGTCACCGGGTGATCGGCTAACCGATCGGGGGTCACCGGGTGATCGGTTACCCGATCAGCGGGCCAGAGCGGCCATAGGTTTCGCCATAATGCCGGCTCAAACGTTGCAACGCGATGCGCAGGACGATCTTGCCAGACCGCGAGGCCCAGCCCATCCGGCGTTCGGCAGCCTCGATGCCTTCCAGAAAGCAGCAGACCCGCAGCGCCACATCGCCCAGACCCGGCCCAAGGTCGCGCAAGGCCAGCGCCACCCGGTCACGCGCCGCACGCGGGCCTTCGGCCACGCCATTGTCGGACCGAAAACCGCCACGGTCGGAGCCGGTCAGAAACCGCTCCCAGTTCTGGGCGACGCGCGGACCCATCTGCGCCAGTTCGTAGTCTTCGCGCAGGCGTTCGGCGGCAGCAATCAATTCGGGCAGCAAAAACACCCGGCCGTCCTTGTCCTTGCGCCGCCCCAGCACCGCCACCGGGCTTTCGGCGAGGTTATAGCGCATCCGGCGCGGACCGTCTTCGGTGGCAATCACCCGTTCATCCCATTCGCGGTGCTGGCCCGCAAAAGCCAGCGGCGCCTCGGCCAGACCCATGCGCTGCGACTCCTCCGTCTCGATCATGCGCTTTAACGCCAGCCGTCCGGTGGCCGAAAGTTCATAGCTGGTGACCCGCCCGGCTTTGCGGATCGCGATCCAGTCTTTGAGCGCAAAAGCCTGGGCAAAAGCACGGTCGACCACGCCGGTCCGGGCGGTGCGGCCATCGGGAAATTCGCGCATCACCACCGCCTTTTCCATATCAGGCGCTATCGCCAGGACCGAGCCGGGTTCGGCCAGGCGGCGCAGGATGCGGCGGCCTTCGCGTTGGATGGTGGCCTCGTCTAGGGCCAAGTTCTGGTGGCGGATCGGGGCGGACATCGGCGCTTCCTTTCTGGCTGGATCATTGGGGCTTTGCCCCTGTTGCCGCACCAGAGCCTCAAGCGCTTCGTCCAGCAATGGATCGTCACGCCGGCCCTCATAGCGGCGCACCTGGCGCAGAACGGTCGAGGCATGTTGTCCGTCGCGCCTGGCAATGGCACGAAACGACAGGCCCGTTTCGGTGTGGTCAAGATAAAGCCGCACCGCGTTCGGTATCCAGGCAGGCAGGGTCAGTTTGGCGCTCAGATTGGATTGCATGTTGTCGGTGTCCGGAGGCGACCCGATTGGCCGCATGTTCGATTTGTGCACGTCTGCAACCCTGAGTGGCATGTATTACCCAATCGTTAATATCTGAGGCAATTCCTATAATTGTTTCGAATTATTAAACAATCTGGTAACCATCGCACGCTGGAACTGGCGATTTTGCAACGGCAGGTTGTTTCAGTGCAGGATGCCCCAATCGAAACAATCCTGACCGGAGTTGCTGCCATGACCGATTTCCGCGCTATGCTCGCCGACCTCAAGCGTCCGCAGATGCTGATCCGCGCCGCCCGCCTTGGCCTGTGCGACTACCGACGGGAGCGTGATCTGAAGCGACTTTTGCACGGCCAGCCCTCACTTTCCCGGTCAATCCCGCGTCTGTTGTCCGAAGAGGGGCGTCTGGAGGAGATCCGGAAATCGGGCGATGCCGGCTATTCGGTCGGTCATCACATCGAACTGCTGATCGCCCTGATCGCCGAAGTGCGTCTGCTACCCCGCGCGGCGGCGGGCCTGTAGGCTGCCGGAACCCAACCAACGCCCGTAGCGGGGGACCGGTGCGGGCCTTTGATTGTTTCCGGATAGGACACGCTTTTTAAGATCCAGGCTTGACGCCTTGAGGACTGTCGTCGTTCTTATCGCGCCGAAAGACCCGAAACGGATTAAGGATCGGCGGCCCATCAATCAAACAAACGCATCTGGCATCGAGGCTTTCTTATCGGCGACATAAGCCTCCAGCTCTTCCTGTTTGCCCGGGTCCAGGCTTGGCTGGACATAATCGCCCAACATCTTCTTGACCCGCTCGCCCGCCAAGGTTTGGGTGTCGCGGGCACCTTCTTCGGACCAGGTCTCGAACGGTTTGTAGTCAAACAGATCGCTGCGCCAAAACGCGGTTTTGAAGTTGGCCTGGGTGTGTTCGCACCCAAGGTAATGGCCCCCGGGGCCGACCTCGCGGATCGCGTCCATCGCCTGACCGTTCACATCCATGTGGACGCCCTGAGCCAGATGGTGCAGCGTGCCCAACTGATCGGCGTCCATCACGAATTTCTCGTAGGAACTGACCAGCCCGCCTTCAAGCCAACCGCAAGCGTGCAGCATGAAGTTGACCCCGGCCAGCAACGCCATGTTCAACGAGTTGGCCGATTCGTAAGCCGCCTGCGCATCGGGCAGTTTAGAGCCGCAAAACGCCCCGCCCGACCGATAGGGCAGCCCCAACCGCCGCACCAACTGCCCGGCACCGTAGGTGATATGGGCGGCCTCTGGCGTCCCGAAGGTCGGCGCCCCGGAGTTCATGTCGATCGAGGTCACAAACGCCCCGGCAATCACCGGCGCACCGGGCCGCACCAACTGACTGTAGGCCACCCCGGCCAGAACCTCGGCCAACACCTGGGTCAGGGTGCCTGCCACAGTCACCGGCGCCATCGCCCCGCCGACGATGAAGGGCGAGACGATGGTGGCTTGGTTCGCTTCGGCATAAACCTCCAGCGCGCCCATCATGATGCCGTCAAATGTCATTGGTGAGTTGATGTTGATCAGCGAGGTGATCACGGTGTTCTGGTCGACAAACTCGGACCCGAACAGAATCTTCGACATGGCCACGGTGTCCGCCGCCCGGGAAGGCTCGGTAACTGACCCCATGTAAGGCTTGTCCGACAAGGTCATATGCGCCAGCACCATGTCCAGATGGCGCTTGTTGACCGGGATGTCGGTCGGCTCGCACACGGTGCCACCCGAATGGTGCAGCCACTTCGACATGTAGCCCAGTTTTACAAAATTGCGGAAGTCGGCGAGGGTGGCATAGCGCCGCCCGCCCTCGGCATCGCGCACGAAGGGCGGGCCATAGACCGGAGCGAGCACCAGATTGCGCCCGCCGATTTCCACGTTGCGGCCTGGGTTGCGGGCGTGTTGGGTGAAGCTTGCGGGGGCGGTCGAACACAGCTTGCGCGCCAACCCGCGCGGAATATGCACCCGCTCGCCCTTCACATCGGCCCCGGCATTGCGCCAGCGCTGCAGGGCCGCAGGATTCTCCACGAAATTCACGCCAATCTCGTCCAGAATGGTGTCCGCGTTCCACTCGATGATCTGCAGCGCTTCCGCATTGAGGATCTCGAAATTCGGGATGTTGCGCTCGATGAAGCGGGCGGTCTCGAAGCTGACCGCGGTCCGCTCGGCCCGCCGCGTGGCCCCGCCGCCGCCGCGTTGCCTGCGCGCTGCACCCGTATCGCTCATATCAGCCTCCATCTCGGTTGGTCGACTTATGCGCCGAAGTGCCGCCGGGCCTGCCGGTAAATGCGGCGCTTGAGGATCAAAAGCGACATGGGTTTCCCTCGAAAACGACCCGTTTCTTGGCCTTTCATCTGGGCAAAAATACTCCACGGGGGTCCGGGGGTGTGAA
>JAYTQA010000126.1:0-4698 GCA_043746955.1 bacterium
AGCGGCTGACGTGAGAAAGTCGAGAGAATAACTTCATGGTGTGGGTTTAGATAAACGGGCCGATTGTGCGGGATGGCAAGATCGTCGGACCGGTAACCAGCGGAAATTATGGGCATTTCCTGGGGGGTGCGATTGGGTTGGGCTATGTGCCGTGCCGTGGGCAGAGTGCGGCGGAGGTTCTGGGGTCGCGCTATCAGATCGAGGTGGCCGGGGTGCGGCATAATGCGGTGGCCAGTTTGGTGCCGATGTATGATCCCAATTCCGAACGGGTGCGGATGTGACCAAGCCTATGGCCAGCCTGCCGCTTTGCAGTTTCTTGGTGGCTCAAGCAGCCAACAGCACGACTATGAGAATATTTGTCGACAGATGAAAGGGTTAGCGGAGGTTCTTCATGCAAATGTCTGAGCGTCATCAGCGGTTTTCCGACCTGCATCAGAGCGGGTGTTTCGTTATTCCCAACCCTTGGGACATTGGAAGTGCGCGGATGATGGCGGCTTTGGGGGCCAAGGCGCTGGCGACCTCGTCGGCGGCCCACGCGTTCACCTTGGGGCGGGCGGATATGGCTGTAACGCGCGATGAGGCGTTGGCCCATGCCGAAGCGATGGTGACAGCCACAAATTTGCCGGTCTCCGGTGATTTCGAGAACGGGTTTGGCGATGCGCCGGACAGGGTCGCCGAAACGGTGCGGCTGGCGGCGGAGGTCGGGCTTTCGGGCTGTTCGATCGAGGATATCAGGCCGGTTGCCGATGCGCCCGCCTATGGGTTTGAACTTGCGGCCGAACGGATCCGGGCGGCGGTTGCGGCGGCGCGCGGGCTTGGCCGACCGTTCGTGCTTTGCGCGCGGGCGGACGGGGTGATGACCGGCGCTTACGGGCTGGCCGAGGGGATCCGACGGTTGCAAGCCTTTGAATCTGTTGGGGCGGATTTGCTGTATCTGCCGGTGCCGCCGGGCCGGGCGGAACTGGTTCAGGTGCTGGCCAGCGTGACGGCCCCGGTCAATGCGCTGGCGGCCGGGGCTTTGCGGCGGCTGACCGTGGCCGACCTCGCGGCGTTGGGGGTGCGGCGGATTTCCACCGGCAGTCAGATTGCCCGGCTGACCCATGCGGCGATTGTGACCTCGGTGCGCGCGATGCTGGACGACGGGAGTTTTGCGCCGTTGCTCGGGGCAGCTTCGGGTGAGACAGTTGATAGTTTACTTGAAGAAGGGGCCGCAAGCCCAATGAAACACTGAATAAAGGAGGCCTGCGATGAATGATGTCACCGACATTGGCGAGGCTTGCGAGCCGACGCGGGCGCGCAGTGGCAGGGCGGGTGGCCGACAGGCGCGGGTGGCGCTGCGCTCGGCACCTTTGGCGGATGATGTGAAGCCGGTCCGGGGCGGCATGCCAGGCGGGACGTATCGGCCTTTGACCGAGGCGGGGATGGCAATGATCCATGCCGCCGCTTTGGATGCGCTGGAGCAGATCGGGCTGGCCAACGCGCCTGCCTCGGGGGTTGAAATCTTGACCGGGGCGGGGGCGATTTTGGGCGATGACGGGCGGATCCGGTTTCCGCGGGCTTTGGTCGAGGATATGCTGGCGGTGGCCGCGCGCAACCTTACTTTGTATGCCCGAGATCCCAAGCACGACCTGCATTTGACCGGGACCAATGTGCATTATGGCACAGCGGGCGCTGCGGTCCATATCGTTGATCCGATCACTTTGGAGTATCGGGATTCGACCGCGCAGGATCTGTATGATGCCGCGAGGCTGGTCGATAATCTGGACAATATCCACTTCTATCAGCGCACCATGGTCTGCCGCGATGTGGTCGATAACTACGATATGGACATCAACACGCTTTATGGTTGCCTTGCGGGCACCCGCAAACACGTCGGCACCAGCTTCAGCGATCCGGCCCATGTCGCGGGCTGTTTTGAGCTTTTGCATCTGGTGGCGGGGGGCGAGGACAAGTGGTTGGAGCGACCTTTTGTCAGCAATTCCAACTGCTTCGTGGTGCCGCCGATGAAGTTTGCCGAAGAAAGCTGCCGGACGATGGAGGATTGCATCCGGCGAGGCATGCCGATGCTGTTGCTGTCGGCGGGGCAGGCGGGGGCGACCGCTCCGGCCCCGATTGCGCTGACGATTGTGCAGGCGATGGCGGAATGTCTGTCGGGCGTGGTGTATGTCAATGCGATCAAAAAGGGCGCGCCGGCGATCTTTGGCACCTGGCCGTTTGTCAGTGACCTCAGGACCGGCGCTATGTCCGGCGGCTCAGCCGAGCAGGCTTTGCTGACCGCCGGTTGTGCGCAGATGCACAGGTTTTATGATCTGCCGGGCGGTGCAGCGTCTGGGATCAGCGATAGCAAACTGCCGGATATGCAGGCGGGCTGGGAGCAGGGGATTACCAACACTTTAGCCGGGCTTGCCGGGCTGAACATGTGTTATGAGGCGGTCGGCATGCATGCTTCGCTGCTGGGGTTTTGTCTGGAAAGTCTGGTGCTGGGCGATGATTTGCTGGGCCAGGCGATGCGCTGCGTGCGCGGGATCGAGGTCAACGACGACACCACCTCGCTGGATGCGATGAAGCAGGTTTGTCTGGGCGGGCCGGGGCATTACCTAGGGTCGGATCAGACGCTGAAGCTGATGCAGACCGAGTATATCTATCCAGCGGTCGCCAACCGGATGAGCCCGAAGGAATGGAACGAAGCGGGCAAGCCGCTCTTGCTCGACAAAGCCATTCAGCGCAAGAATGCCATCCTGTCGAAGGCGGGCTGTGTGGTTGATCCGGCGATTGATCAGATGGTGCGTGCGAAGTTCAACATCCACTTCAGGTGAGGCTCACATGGTCCCGGCCCAGTTGGAAAAAATCGACATCGGCGGCGCTTGGGTCGCGCCTAAGTCTGCGGTGCGGATCGGGGTTTGCGCGCTGATCGCGCCGTGGAACCGGCGATCTCGACCGCGTGATCCAGCAAGTTATAGGGCAGGATTACCAGCACCGGTGGCGCGCCGGATCCGCGCCGGGACGGTTAACCTGAACGATCCGGCGTGGGACAGGTTCGCACCCTTCGGCGGTTACCAGCAAAGTGGCAACCGGCGCGCAGTTGCGCAGGGGGGCATCGATGACTTCTGTGCGGTCAAGGGCATCGTGGGGTGGGGCGCATGAAGTATGGCTATATCGGTCTGGGCAATCTGGGCGGGCATCTGGCCGCGAGCCTGATCCGCGCCGGGCATCAGGTGACGGTCTATGACCGCAACGGCGCTTTGGCCGAACGCCACGGCGCCTTGGGGGCCAAGGTGGCGACCAGCCCGGCCGAGGTCGCGGGGCTGGTCGATCATGTGTTCACCTGCCTGCCGTCGCCCGCAATCAGCGAGGTGGTTCTGGCGCAGATGCTGCCGTTCATGAAGCCCGGCATGACCTGGGTCGAGAACTCGACCCTGGGGCGCGAGGATGTGCTGCGGCTCGCAGGCCTCGCCCGGATGGCCGATGCCCGGATGCTGGAAGCCCCGGTCACCGGCGGCGTCCATCTTGCAGCGCGCGGCGAGATCACCGTGCTGGTTGGCGGCGACCAGGATCTGTACGACCTGCACCGGCCGGCCCTGCGGGCGATGGGGACCAAGATCTTCCACATGGGGCCGTTGGGGTCGGCGGCGGTGATCAAGGTCATCACCAACATGCTGGCCTTGATCCATCTGGTGGCGGATGGCGAGGCTTTGATGCTGGCCAAACGCGGCGGCCTGGATTTGAAAACCGCCTATGCGGCGATCAGCGCCTCGTCCGGCACCAGTTTCGTGCATGAAACCGAAGGCCAGCTGATCCTGAACGGCAGCTATGACATTGCCTTCTCGATCGATCTGGCGTTGAAGGATTTGGGCTTTGCCATGGGGTTCGGCCGCGAATACGGTGTGCCGCTGGACCTTGCGAGCCTGGTCAACCAGACGTTCGTCAAGGGCAGGGCGGTCTATGGCGGCCAAGCGCAATCGACCCAGATCGTGAAGCTGCTGGAGGATGCCCTGCACACCGATCTGCGCGCCGAGGGGTTTCCTGCGCGGCTGGAATGATTTCATCCGGGCACAAATACTCTCGGGGGTCCGGGGGTGGAAAACCCCCGGCGCTCTCAGAACAAGGCACCTCACATGACCATCGACCGCCGCTTTGCCGACATGCTGCACCACCGCGCCGAACGTCTGGGGCGCGGCGATCCGGTGGTGCCACCCCTGGTGTCGGCCACCACCTACCATCTGCCGGGTTTGGAGAATGCCGCCTATAAATATGGCCGGATGGCGATGCCGACCTGGGAAGAGGTCGAGGAGCAACTGGCGATCCTGGAGGGTGCGACCGTCGTAGGCTTCCCGTCCGGCATGGCCGCGATTACGGCGGCGCTGATCGCCACTTTGCAGGCCGGGCAAGTGGTGATCCTGCCGTCGGATGGCTATTACACCACAAGGCTTTTGACCGAACGGTTCCTCGCCCCGTTGGGCGTGCAGATCCGGCTGGTGGCCACGGCCGAGGTCGATCAGGCCGATTTCACCGGTGCTTCAGTGGTGTTTCTGGAGACGCCGTCCAACCCGGGCCTCGATTGCTGCGACATCGCGTTGGCTGCCCGCAAGGCGCATGCGGCGGGGGCCAGGCTGATCGTCGACAACACCACGATGACCGCCCTGTTGCAGCGCCCGCTGGATCTGGGCGCGGATCTGGTGGTGGCCGCCGACACCAAAG
>JAYTQA010000127.1:0-1731 GCA_043746955.1 bacterium
CCGGTGTGACTTGATCCGCGTGGCCGTTGGGGAGGTCGGGCCGGATGTGGGCGTTCACCGTCGTCTCATCAGGTTGCATCAGGTGTTCCATAGGGTTGAGAGGTCAAGGTCCGCCAGTGCCACCAGCCCGGCGCGGGCATTGGGCAGGTTGCGCAGGATATAGGCAGCGTTTTCCGGGAATTGAATTGAGCGATAGGAGGCGATGGCGAGGGATGTCAGCATCCGCGTGGCAGTAAGGACCCCGAACAGGCGCTGCTCCAACGGGGTCAGGGCCAAGGTGGCGTGATAGGCGCGGGCGAAGGCGGCCAGGCTGGCGAACGGCTGCAACGGGTTAACCTGATAACACGCGGCCACGGCGGCATCGCAGACCAGCGGAGTTTCGACCATATCGCCGAAGTCGAGGATACCGGCGATTTTGGTGGGATCGGCGGGGTCGGTCAGGATGTTGTGCGGGTTGAGGTCATTGTGGACGACCTGCCAGCGGGTGTGGGGCAGGTGGGGCAAGGCTTCGGATTCAAACCGGTCAAGGGTTTGGCTGCAAAGCGGGCGCAGATCGGCGGCGATATGGGGCAGGAGCGGGCGCAAGCGGGCGGCGTGGCGGATATCCCATTGCAGGTCTTGCCCCCCGGCCGGGTCGGCGAAGCCTTGCAGGCCAAGGGTGAGGCGGGCTGCGATCTGGCCCACGGCGGCACACTGGGCGTTGGATTTGGGGGCGAGGTACAGCGGCTGGCCCTCAAGGTAGCTGAGCAGGCGCAGGACGCCGTGGCTTGTGGCAACCTCGGTGGCGCCGGTGGTGGTGCGCATGACGCGGGGCACCGGGAGGCTGGAGGATTCGAGATGGAGGAGGGCGCGGGTCTGGAATCGGGTGACGGCCACCGGTTCAGCGGGGTTGGCAAGTTTCACCACGTAACGGGCGTTGGGGGTGGTGAGGCGGTAGTTCAGGTCACGCTCGGAGGTGAGCGGGGATAGCGTGCCGGTCAGGTGCCAATGGGTTTGGATGAGCGCCAGGGTTTCACTTGGCGACAGGATGGGCGGCGGGGTGGTGAGGCTGGCGCCGAGGGATTGGGTCATGCTTGGCTTGCGATCCGGTTTGCCTTGGTATGAGGTGGGATGCGGGTTGGACTGTCAAGGCGGGGGTGCAGATGGACGGGGCGGAAGCGGATTTGGACATCTTCGGGCTGAAGATATGGGTTGTCGGGCGACAGTTTCCGGATGCAGGTGACTATTGGGATGGCAATTGGCTTCAGGTCGAGGTGCACATGGCTGCAAACGGCGCACAGGTCGAAGCCACAGGGACGTTCGTGCGCAGTGATGAAATTGCGGCTTTCCTTGATGGCCTGGAGGTGATGAACCGGGAACTTTCAGGCAAGGCCGAACTGCTGTGCATGGAGCCGAACCTGAACGTCTCGATTGCCTTTGAGGGACCGCTCGGCAGCATTCGGGGGATAGTCGAAATCACGCCAGAGTTTTCGAACCAGTTTCATCGGTTCCAAGTTGGGGGCAACCCGTCCGATCTGCCCAAGTTGATCACGGAGTGCAGGCGGGTTCTTTCTCGATTCCCGGTCGTGGGGCGGCCTGGTTAGCGGCTCCATTTTCCGCGACCGCAGTCGATCCATTGTGGGAATTGATCTGGACCCATTTCGGCCGGGTCTTTTCCTGCCGACTTGGGGTTTCCTGCGACGTCGTTCAACCTCAACGGGCAAGGATTGCCGAGGCGGATCGCCGGTTCCG
>JAYTQA010000128.1:0-1726 GCA_043746955.1 bacterium
CAGACCGTCTACAAATGGAAGCACCGCGACAGCGTGCATGATCGCAGCCATACCCCGCACGAGCTGCAAACCACGTTGACCCCGGCGCAAGAGCCGGTGGCGGTAGCCTTGCGCAGGACGCTGCTGGTGTCGCTCGACGACCTGCTCGCCGTGGTCCGGGAGTTTTTCAATCCGGAGGTCGCGCGCTCGGGCCTCGTCAGCCTTGCCGAGGCCGATGACAGCATCGTGACCGTGGTCAATCACCCGGTCGGGTCATCGAAACTGGGCGCCTTTCAAGCCAAGTTCCCCGACCGCACGATCAGCATGGGGATTGCCGAGCAGTGCGTGGTCGACGTCGGCGCGGGGCGGGCCCATGGCGGGCGGATACCCTTCGTGTCGGCCGCATCGTGCTTTCTGACCGGGCGCGCGCTGGAGCAGGTCAAGGCGGACATCGCCTATGCCAACTTCAACGTGAGGCTGGTCGGGCATCCTCTGGCATCGCTTATGCCGAACTGGGGCCAACCCACCATTCGATCAAGGATTTCGCCCGGCTGCGGCCTTTGACCAACCTGACGGTGATTGTCCCCGCCGACCCCGGGGAAACCGCCGAGGCGGTGAAATGGGCCGCGTCGTTCGAGGGTCCGGTCTATATCCGGCTTAGCCGCATGCCGGTGCCGGTGCCTGTGCTGGACGTGCCAAACCGCAAGTTCCGGCCCAGCAAGGCAGAGGTGGTGCGGCAGGGCGATGACGTGGCAATCCTCGCCTGCGGCACCACCGTGCATCTGGCGGTGGCGGCGGCAGATCTGCTGAAAGCCAAGGGCATCACCGCCCGCGTCCTGAACTTTTCCACCATCAACCCGCTTGACGAGCAGGCCCTTGATGCGGCCGCTGCAACCGGGGCTATCGTGACGGTCGAGGAGGCCTCGGTGCGCGGCGGGCTTGGCGGGGCCGTGTCGGAGTACACCGCCTCCAACCGTCCGGTTCCGGTTGAACGGGTGGGCTTTGCCGGCTTCCAGCCGACCGGATCATTGGAGTTGCTGTTCAAGGAAAGCGGACTGACCGCCGACGGCATCGCCGCCGCCGCCCGCCGCGCGCTGCAGCGGGCCGCAAGATGAGCGGGCCGCTGGTTCTGGCGATTGACCAAGGCACCACCAACACCAAAGCCGTCATCATGAACGCCGGCGGCGAGATTCTGGCGCGCGCCTCTGCGCCTCTCGCCACGGCCTATCCGCAAAACGGCTGGGCCGAGCAATCGGCAGACGCCATCTGGGCCAGCGTGCAAGCGGTGATTGCCGACCTTGTGGCAATCACGGGGACCGCGGACATTGCCGCCGTGGCCATCGCCAATCAGCGTGAGACGCTGGTGACCTGGGACGCTGACACCGGTGCCCCGCTCCATCCTGCCATCCTTTGGCAATGCCGCCGCACGGCGGACACCTGCGCGGGTCTGATCGCCGCAGGCCATGACCCGGCGGTGGTCGCGGCCACGGGTCTGGGGATCAACCCGCTGTTCCCTGCCTCGAAACTCGGCTGGATCATGGCGCATGTGCCAGAGGCGCAAGCGTTGGCCGACACCGGGCGTTTGCGCGCGGGTACCGTGGATGCGTGGCTGTTGTGGAACCTGACCGGCGGGACGACCTTTGCCACCGACCATTCCAACGCCTCGCGCACCCAGCTTTTCGACACCCAAGCCCTGCAATGGAGCGTCGATCTTTGCGCCTTGTTCGGGGCGCCCCTCGATGCGCTG
>JAYTQA010000129.1:0-4651 GCA_043746955.1 bacterium
GCGCCCTGGCCGATTGCCGTGGCATTGGCGACATTGGCAAGCGCGCCGTTGCCGAATGCCGATGCGCCCGCCAAGCCATTGGCCTGCGCCCCGTCACCAACCGCGGTGTTGCCATTCGCCGCCAGGGCGGCCGCACCGATTGCGATCGAGCCGGTCGAGATCGCCCCGGTGCCGATGGCGATGGCATTCGCGCCCGCGCCGGCCGCTGCGCCATCACCGATGGCAACGCCGCTGGCACCAGTCACATTGGAAGCGTTGCCAATGGCCACGGAATTAGTGCCCGTTGCCTGTGAGCCTCTACCCACCGCGACTGCGCCCGTCTGTGAAGCCAGGGTATCGGTGCCCAATGCAACGCTGTCCGTCCCGCTGGCTGTGGCACCCAGAGTGCCCGCATCCGCGCCATCGGCACCGATGGCCGTGCTGCGCAGCCCCGTCGCCTGGGCCGAGCTGCCGATGGCCAGCGCATTGCCGCCGTTGGCAGTGGTGGGTGTGATCCCCGCCGCCGGAGCGCCGGTTACGCCAGCAGGGCTGCCTGACAGGAACGAGAGGCCCACGCCGCCGATCGCGATATTGCCAATACCGCCCAATCCGCCCGCAGTGGTTGCGAAACTGCCGATGGCGACCGCTGCGATGCCAGTTGCATTAGAGAGCGATCCCACGGCGGTGCTTATCTGGCCGAGGGCAGAGCTGCCGGAGCCGGTCGCGGTTGAGCCGGAGTCCAGGGCGTTGGCACCTGAACCCAATGCAGTAGAGCCGACGAACCCCGCTGCTGAACTCGCCGTGCCTATCGCGACTGCATTGAAACCGCTAGCTATCGCGGGGGGTAGCTCAATATTGCCGATTCTGAGGCAAGGTCCAGCGTCCCAGCCGGCCGTCGCAAGACTCTGCACCTCAGGTCGCCTATTACCGGCCGATCGGCGCGGTGGTTGCCGGCGGCGCCGATGCCACAGGGCCTGGCACGCGGCCATTGCCGCGCGGGGTGCCATGGCTTCATCGCGACCCGAAGCAAGGGCCGACCCGGCAAAGAGGATCCGCTCGTCGCCCAAGCCTGCCACGACAGCCTGCGCGCCCCCCAGCCGCCCCGGGCGCATGATATGGCGACGCTGGACTGGCTACCACCGACGCAACCGCGTCGAAATAGGGGGCCGGGTCAGAAAGCGCTCCGGGGGATCGGTTTCCCGGCGAATGGATCCACGGCCTCACGCGCATGGGTGAACCGGTCCGCTCCGCGCCTTCGACCGCCGGTGAGCCGCGCTGCCCATCCGCGCCGCGAGCCTGAACCGCTTCACCGCGCCCGGACCCCCGATCACCCAGCGCGCCGGATGACTTTGGCCAGCCTCAGGTGAAACGCAACCTTAAGCTGATTTGTGCAACCGAGCCGGTCAGATGCCAAACCTCGCTACCAAGGCCGGCAGCCATGGCCACCGCAAAGCGGCATTCGGGTTCACAATCAGAAAAATATTACGCTGAAACGCCGGCGCGTTGGGCATTGCAAACAGGCGGCCCGCCTGAATATGGCGCAAAGCCAGACGCTGCGGCAAATAGGCTGAACCACCGCGTTCAAGCATGTAGTTCAGCGCCCAGTTGGCGGAGCCAAAGGTCACCCTTGCGGTGCCGACATCTGAAAAGGCCAAGGCATGCTTGGCGCGAAACTCTACTCCTAGATCAACATAGATATAGCCAGGATCAAACCGCATCGGCCGGTCCGGTTCGGTCGCATAGAGCACCAGGTCGTCAGGTGGCAGGCGGTAGACGGTCTGATCTCCAGGGGCGGCCAGCCGATAGGTCAGGGCCACATCCAGCAGACCTGCGGCAAGCATCCGGTAAAGTTCTGTCTGATCGCCCGGCCAGACCGACAACGCCATTCGGGGGTTTCCGATGTTGACATCGTCGAAAATCTGTTTTCCAAGATCCTGCCATAGGTCGGGGTCGCACCCGAAATTGCAGACCGACTCGGTCCCTTGCGGCGGGGCGGTTTCCTGCCGGGCCTGCCGCCAAAGTCCGAGCATAATCTCCGCATAGCCGAGCAATTTGGTCCCCGAAGCGGTCAGGATAACCCCGGATTTCTGGCGGTGCAGCAATGTGGCCCCCAACTCCTGCTCCAAGGTGCGCAGGCGGGCGGTAACCGTGGATTGGGTGACGTTCAATTGCTCGGACGCCCGCACAAGGCTGCCGGTTTCGACGATGGATACAAAGGTTTGCAGCCCGACGATGTTCATTTCATTCCACTAAATTCGATTTTTCCGCACTAAATATGCCAAAAGTTTCGCTATGACAATATGTCGGAGCCTGACAATATGTGCTGCGGCGCAGGAGAATGGCCAATGGCAAGCATCAAGCACAACGCTCCCACGGCTTTGGCCCGCGATGCATTTGTGCGCACCATGCGCCGGGTTGCCAGTTCGGTCGCGGTGGTGACCACCGATGGGACTGCAGGGTGCCACGGCGCCACGGTTAGCGCATTTTCGTCGGTTTCGGCGGACCCGCCAATGATCCTGGTGTGTTTGCGCTCAGACAGCCGGATCGCCGAGGCCGTAGCGGTCAATGGCAATCTCTGCATCAATGTCTTGCCGCAAGACCGGCATGACCTTGCCAATCGCTTCGCAGGCCGCGATGACCATCTGGTCGAGGACCGGTTTTCCGGCGTCGACTATTATGGTGCGCGTGGAGCCGCGCCGGAGATCGACGGTGCGACTATTTTCTCTGGCTCGGTCGAACAGATTGTTCCTGCGGGCAGCCATAGCATCTTCATTTGCAAGGTCCAAACCGTGCGCGACGGTGCTGCAGCACCTTTGGCCTATCTGGACGGCAATTACCATTGTGTTGGGCCGCAAGTTACGCCGGCCTGCTGCAGTGCAATTGCCTGAGAAAGACCCCGGAATGACTGATCTGAAACACTACAAGATGCTGATTGATGGCGCATGGGTCGGTGCCAGTGACGGCGCTACATTTGAAAGTGTCAACCCGACCACCGGCAAGGCTTGGGCGCTGATCCCGGAAGCGTCGGCGGAAGATGTCGACCGGGCGGTGCGGGCGGCAGATCGGGCGTTCAACCATGGCCCCTGGTCCACGATGTCGGCTACCCACCGCGGCCATTGTTTGCGGCGGTTGGCTGATCTGCTGGCGGATAGGTCCGAGGCTTTGGGCGCAGTAGAGACCATGGACACCGGTAAACTGTTGAAGGAAACCCGCTGGCAAGCCAAGTATGTTGCCGAGTACTTCCATTTTTTCGCCGGCTGCGCCGACAAGATTCATGGCGAGACCCTGCCGATCGACAAGCCGGACATGTTTGTGTTCACAAGGCGTGAACCGCTTGGCGTCATCGCGGCCGTGGTTCCGTGGAATTCGCAGTTGTTTTTGTCAGCGGTGAAGATCGGACCGGCCTTGGCCGCCGGGAATACTGTGGTTCTGAAGGTATCAGAACATGCGTCTGCTCCGATGCTGGAGTTTGGCGCGCTGATCGAGGCTGCCGGTATCCCGCCGGGGGTGGTCAACATCGTCAGCGGGCATGGCAACCCATGCGGCAGGGTTCTGACCTCGCATAAGCTGGTGGCGCGGGTGTCGTTTACGGGCGGGGCGGGGGCGGGGCGGCAGATCCTGCACAATTCGGCCGATAATTTCGCGCAAGTCTCACTGGAACTGGGCGGCAAATCCCCCTTGATCGTGTTTGACGATGCCAACATGGAAAGCGCTGTGAATGGCGCGATCTCCGGCATCTTTGGGGCCTCGGGGCAAAGCTGCGTGGCAGGATCGCGGCTGTTGTTGCAGGACACGATTGCCGACGCGTTTCTGGAACAGATGGTTGCTTTGGCGGGCCAGATCAGGATCGGTGATCCGTTGGCTGAAGACACTGAGATGGGGCCGATCTGTACCCAAGCACAGCTGGACTGCATCGAGCGTGAGATGGCCCGCGCTGTCGGTGAAGGGGCGCGCATCTTGTGCGGTGGCACCCGTGTCGCGGGGCTGGCGGGCCGGTTCTATCATCCGACGATCATCGATTGCCCCAGCCCCGACCTGCACATCGTCGATACCGAAATGTTCGGCCCGGTGGTGAGCGTCCTGCGCTTTAAGGACGAGGCCGACGCCATTCGCCTGGCCAACCACACCGAACACGGCCTGGCCGCAGGTGTGTTCACCCGGGACGGCGCGCGGCAATTGCGCATGGTCAAGGCGGTCAAGGCGGGCATCGTCTGGGTTAATACCTACCGTGCCGTCTCGCCGATTGCCGAATTCGGCGGCATGAAGAATTCCGGCTATGGCCGCGAAAGCGGTTTGCAGGCGGTCTATGACTACACGCGGCCCAAGACGGTCTGGATCAACACATCGGACGCGCCACTTGGCAGCCAGTTCGTTGCACGCTGAGGGATGACAAAATGAAGTTTCAACTTGCGATTAACATGGAGCGGATGGACGACAGTCTTGATATGAAAGCCGTCGCGCGCCACACGCTGGAGATGGTGCAGATGGCCGATGAAGGCGGGTTTAACATCGTCTGGTCTGCCGAACATCACGCGCTGGAAATGACCATAGCGCCCAATCCGTTCTCGCTGCTGGCGTGGTGGGCCAATCACACGGACAGCATCCGGCTTGGCACGGCTTGTGTGGCCGCCGCGTACTGGCATCCGATCCGGGTTGCGGGCGAGGCGGCCTT
>JAYTQA010000130.1:0-4646 GCA_043746955.1 bacterium
GCCGGGGTGACGACTGGGGTGCCATCTGGGGTGCCATCTGGGGTGCCATCTGGGCGCGGCGACGAACTGATGTCTTTGGCCGCGATTGCCAAGCGGCAGGATATCTCTTTGCCCTATCTGGAGCAGTTGTTCGTCAAGCTGCGCCGGTCCGGTTTGGTCGAGGCGGTGCGCGGGCCGGGCGGCGGCTACAAACTCGCGCGCGGGCCGTCTGAAATTCGGGTGTCAGAGATTCTGACCGCGGTCGAGGAAAACGTCGATGCGATGCACGCGGGTGCCGGGGCTTCAGGCGGCGTCTCGGGCACCAAGGCGCAAAGCCTGACCAACCGGTTGTGGGAGGGGTTGTCGGCGCATGTCTATGTGTTCCTGCACCAGACCCGGCTGTCCGACGTGATCCGCAATGAGATGCAACCCTGTCCGGCGGTGCCTGCCCTGTTCGCGGTGGTCGATGACGACTGATGGTTTGCGGCACGACGGCTGGTGGGGCTGTCTGCCCCCCCCGCTTCGCAGTTTCTTCGCTCCTGCGGAGCAAACTACTACGCACCCCCCGAGGATATTTGGACCAAAGTGAATGAAAACAAGAGCTTACTTTGACTGGAATGCGACAGCACCGCTCAGACCCGAAGCGCGGGCGGCGATGACGGCTGCGATGGATGTGATGGGCAATCCGTCCTCGGTCCACGGCGAGGGCCGGGCGGCCAAGGCGGTGATCGAGCGGGCGCGGGCGCAGGTGGCAGCCGCTTTGGGTGCAGTCGGCGCGGATATTGTGTTCACCTCCGGCGCCACCGAGGCGGCGGCGATGGCTTGCGCGGGTCGGGGGCTGCACTGCGCCGCGGTGGAGCATGACGCGGTCCGGGCGTGGTGCGTGCCGGATCTGGCGGTCGATGGGTCGGGCCGGGTCCGCGCGGTTGATCCGGTGCTATCCGTGGTGCAACTGGCCAATTCGGAAACCGGGGTGATCCAGGACCTGGCCGACGGGCTGGCGGTATCGGACCTCAGCCAGGCGTTTGGCAAGGTTCCGGTCGCGTTCAATTGGTTGGGCTGCCAGATGGGCCTGGTATCTGGCCATAAACTCGGCGGGCCGAAGGGGGTTGGCGCGTTGGTTTTGCGCCGGGGCGTCGATTTTGAGCCGGTGCTGAAGGGCGGCGGCCAGGAAATGGGGCGGCGCGCCGGGACCGAGAATATCATCGGCATCGCGGGCTTCGGGGCGGCGGCCGAGGCTGCGGCGCGGGATTTGGCTGATGGCGTGTGGGATCGGGTGGCTGAACTTAGAAATACTCTAAATCAGGCATTGTCGAGCTTGGGATTTGAGACTATTTCTGTCGGGAATAGCGGGGCCGATCGGTCTGCGACCAATCGCCTGCCGAACACGATATGTCTGGTAGCCCCCGGTTGGAAGGGTGAAACCCAGGTGATGGCGATGGACCTTGCCGGGTTTGCCGTCTCGGCCGGGTCGGCCTGTTCGTCGGGCAAGGTGCGGACCAGTGCGACCTTGCAGGCAATGGGGTTTGGCGAGGCGTTGGCTGGACAGGCGATCCGGATCTCGCTGGGCCCGACCAACTCGGAAGTCGAAGTGCTGCGCTTTGCCGAAGTGTGGGGCCGGGAATACCAGCGCATCCTCGCGCGGAACCGGGCACCGAGTTACTTTAGGAATGGCCCGCAAGGTGCCGGAGTTGAAGGATAAAGATCATGGCCGCAGGTGAGATGGCAGTTGATATGGCAGTGCCTGTTCTGGAGGTTCGCGACGGCGTGGACCGGGAGACGATTGAAACCGTCGCCGCGATCGGCACCTATAAATATGGCTGGGCCACGGAAATTGAGACGGATTATGCGCCGAAGGGCCTGTCCGAAGCCATCGTCCGGCTGATTTCCGACAAGAATGGCGAGCCGGAGTGGTTGCTCGACTGGCGTCTGGCCGCCTATCGCCGCTGGCTCGGGATGACGGAGCCGCATTGGGCGATGCTCCACTACCCGGCGATCGACTATCAGGATCAGTTTTACTACGCCAAACCCAAAAGCATGGCGGTCAAGCCGAAAAGCCTGGACGACGTGGATCCCAAACTTCTGGCGACCTACAAAAAGCTGGGCATCCCGTTGAAGGAACAGGCCCTGCTCGCCGGCGTCGAGGCACCGGAAGGCGAGCGGCGCGTGGCGGTCGATGCGGTGTTTGACAGCGTTTCGGTCGGCACCACCTTCAAGGCCGAACTGGCCAAGGCCGGGGTGATTTTCTGTTCGATCAGTGAAGCCGTCAAAGAGCATCCTGACCTGGTGCGCAAATATCTGGGCTCGGTTGTCCCGCCGACCGATAATTTCTTTGCCACCCTGAATTCCGCCGTGTTTTCCGATGGCAGCTTCGTCTATATCCCGCCCGGCACCCGCTGCCCGATGGAATTGTCGACCTATTTCCGGATCAACGCCGAAAACACCGGCCAGTTTGAACGGACCCTGATCATTTGCGACCGGGGTGCCTATGTAAGCTACCTTGAGGGTTGCACCGCGCCCAAGCGCGACACCCACCAGTTGCACGCCGCCGTGGTGGAAATCGTCATCCTCGAAGATGCGGAGGTCAAATATTCCACCGTCCAGAACTGGTATCCCGGCGATGAAAACGGCGTCGGCGGCATCTATAACTTTGTGACCAAGCGGGCCGATTGCCGGGAGGCGCGGGCCAAGGTGATGTGGACCCAAGTGGAAACCGGCTCGGCGATCACCTGGAAATACCCGTCCTGCATCCTGCGCGGCGATGATGCGCAAGGCGAGTTCTACTCGATTGCCATCGCCAACAACCATCAGCAGGCCGACACCGGCACCAAGATGATCCATCTCGGCAAGCGGACCAAAAGCCGCATCGTCTCCAAAGGCATCTCAGCCGGCCATGCCCAGAACACCTATCGCGGGCTGGTCTCCATGCACCCCAAAGCCAGTGACAGCCGCAATTATACCCAGTGTGACAGCCTCTTGATCGGCGACAAATGCGGCGCCCATACCGTGCCCTATATTGAAGTGAAGAACGCCTCGTCCCGGGTCGAACACGAAGCGACCACCTCGAAAGTCGATGAGGATCAACTGTTCTACTGCCGTTCGCGTGGCATGGATGCGGAAGAAGCCGTGGCTCTGGTCGTCAACGGCTTTTGCCGCGAAGTGTTGCAAGCCCTGCCGATGGAATTCGCCATGGAGGCGCAAAGTCTGGTCGCCATCTCGCTCGAAGGTTCAGTCGGGTGAGATTGCACGCTTTCGCACCAATTCCAGCGCAATTGCGCCCCAGTTTTGCGGCTTGTTGCCCAACAGAGGTTGGGACCAAAGCTGATGATGCATGCGACACCAGACGCCCATTACGACTTTTCGCTGCGCCTGAAGCGGATCGAGGCCAGCGCCAAGGCCCGCACCCAGCGGCTGTTTGTCGGCGAGGACGAAAGTTACCTCGTGCCACGCCGGACCTTTGTGGTGCAACAAAGCGGCATGGCCGGCATGCTCGGCAATGCGGCTTACCCGATTTCGATGGTGCTGGCAGTTCTACTTGGGATTGCCGCCCACGCTTCCGGCATGGTCATGCGATTTTATCTGCAAGGCCTGATCAACTGGAAGGCCAATCCGGACCTGGAGATGCTGGAGCAGCTGGTGCTCGGCTATGCGTTGGCGATGGTGTTCGGCTATCTGTTGGGCTTGCGCTCCTCGACTCTGACGCCGCTGAAATCGCTGGGTGCGGCCTTGGGCGTGCTGTTTTTCCACAACGCAGTCCATCTCTACCCGCAGGTGTTCGCGCGGCTGACTTCGGAGCTGTGGGTCAGTCAGATGCTTGCCCACACCCATGCCCATTCGATGCTGTGGCGCGGAATCAGCTTCGTTCTGTAAGCGTGCCAAATGGTTGAAGAACCTGGCCTGACCCTGCCAGAGGCGGAGGCTGGGTTGTTGCGCACAACCTACCAAGGCGCTGGCGTGATCCTGGAATACGGCATGGGCGGGTCGACAGTTCTGGCCGCCACTTCCGCCACCAAAGCCGTGATATCGGTGGAAAGTGACCGGGCTTGGGTCGCCCGGATGAAGGCGTGGTTCAAGGCCAACCCAGCACCGGTGCCGGTGAGCCTGCATCACGCCAACATCGGCCCGACCAAGAAATGGGGCTATCCGGATAATGGCGATAAGCCCGAACGTTGGCCGGGCTACGCGCTAACCGTCTGGGATCGCCCGGATTTTCTGCATCCCGATGTGGTGCTGATCGACGGCCGGTTTCGGCTGGCCTGCATGTTGACCACGGCGTTCCGCATCACCAAACCGGTCCGGGTCTTGTGCGATGATTATGCCGAACGCGCCGCCTACCACCAGATCGAAAAGCTGGCCGGCCCACCGCAGATGACCGGCCGGATGGCCGCCTTCACTTTCACCCCGCAAACTCTGCCGGTGGCCCAGATGGGCTGGATCATCCCCGCCTTCGCCAACCCGGCCTGACGACCCCTAAGCGATCACAGGAACCAAAATATGCTTGAAATCAACAACCTGCACGTCAAACTTGAGGATGAGGACAAGCAGATCCTCAAAGGTGTCACACTTTCGATTGGCGCTGGCGAAGTGCACGCGATCATGGGGCCGAACGGGTCAGGCAAATCGACGCTGTCGTATGTTCTGGCCGGGCGCGACGGCTATGCGGTGAC
>JAYTQA010000131.1:0-1719 GCA_043746955.1 bacterium
CATGAACAAATGGTTCGGCACCTTCCACGTTCTGCGCGACATCAACATGACCGTGCAAAAGGGCGAGCGGATCGTCATCTGCGGCCCGTCAGGCTCGGGTAAATCCACCTTGATCCGCTGCATCAACCGGCTGGAGGAGCATCAGCAGGGCCAGATCATCGTCGACGGCACCGAACTGACATCAGACCTCAAAAACATCGACAAGGTCCGGTCAGAGGTCGGCATGGTGTTCCAGCATTTCAACCTGTTCCCCCATCTGACAATCCTTGAAAACCTGACCCTCGCGCCGATCTGGGTCCGCAAAGTGCCGAAACGCGAGGCGGAAGAAACCGCAATGTACTTCCTCGGCAAGGTGAAAATCCCCGAACAGGCCAACAAATACCCCGGTCAGTTGTCCGGTGGCCAGCAACAGCGGGTGGCCATCGCGCGGTCCTTGTGTATGCGGCCCCGGATCATGCTGTTTGACGAGCCAACCTCCGCCCTTGACCCGGAAATGATCAAAGAGGTGTTGGACACCATGATTGATCTGGCCAAAGAAGGCATGACCATGCTCTGCGTCACCCATGAGATGGGCTTTGCCCAAGCCGTCGCCAACCGGGTGATCTTCATGGATCAGGGTCAGATTGTCGAACAGAACGAGCCGAAAGAGTTCTTCAACAACCCAAGGTCAGACCGCACCAAGCTGTTCCTGAGCCAGATCCTCGGGCATTAGGCTTGGCACCATATGTGGTTAACGGGGTATGAACGAAAAAACGCAACCCATTGATTTAACACGATTTCGCAAAGTGTCCACATGTGGACAGCTGGTTTTACCTGCGGCGGGGGGGGGTGCGGCTACCCGCTGACCACCTCGCTTGGCACCACGAAATCCATCACCGCGCCCTGACCAAAGCCGATGGCTGCCCAACTGTCCGCGACGAAATCGCAGACCAGCGTGGCCCCGGTCGGGTAGCGCTGGAACGCGTCATTGGCCGGGGCACGCGCGACCAGCCGGGCGGCAAACTCCGCGATGCCGGGATTGTGGCCGATGACCATGACACAATCCGCGTCCGCATGCCGCAGGACGGCCAGCATCACATCCGGCCCGGCATGGTAGAGCGCCGGCTTCAGCCGTAAAATCGGCGTGCCGGGCAGGGCAGGGGCCAGCCCCGACCAGGTCTTGCGGGTGCGCAGCGCGTCCGAACACAAGACCTCGCCCGGCACATAACCGCGCGATGCGAGCCAGACCCCCAACTGCGCCGCCGCCGCCCGGCCGCGGTCGTTCAACGGGCGGTCGTGGTCGGGCATGGCAGGATCGTCCCAGCTGGATTTTGCGTGGCGGGTCAGGATCAGGCGCTTCATCGGTGGAACTGCCTCATATGATAGGCGGATTGATCCGTCATCCTTGCATAGCCTTCCCCCGCAGGGCAAGCGCGCCGCACAAGGCAACCACCATTCAGACAATCCCCGCCCGCGCCGTCCAGATGGCCATGGCAGCGGGCCAGGTCATAGCCCGCTCCGGTCAGCGCACTCACCGGACAGGCAGTCAGGCACGGCTTGGGACAGGTGTCACAGGGCTTGACCCCGCGCGGCACCTCCACCACCTCGCGCAACGCCAAAGCGCCGCGAAAGCTGACCATCAAGCCTTGGCTGTCATGCACCAGCAACCGCACCGGACTGTCCCAGACCCGGCCGGTCCGCAAAGCCCAGGCGTAAAACGGCTGATAGGGCGGCCCGCCA
>JAYTQA010000132.1:0-1719 GCA_043746955.1 bacterium
CGCCGTGCCCGGCCAGCAGCACAAGGCGGGCAAAGCCCGTGGTCATCGACATCGCATGCAGCACCGTTTCCGCCGCCGCCAGCTTTTGCGCGGCATCGAGGGCAGGCGAGAATTGCGGCTTGGGGTCTTGTGCCGGCTTCGATGCAAGGCCAAGCGCATCGCGCACCAGTTTGCCCGCGTAAACCGGCCCAGTCGCCTCGACAAAGGCGAAGGAGGAGACTGCGGCCAACTTGAACCGGCCCCAGGCCCGTTTGGCGCGCAGGCTGATCCGCGCGGCGTCCTCGGCGCCGGCATGGGGCGGGATGCTGCACGAGGTGAGCGTCGGGTTCAGCAGAACCGGCAGCCGCGCCTCTGGCAGATCCGAGGCATCGGGGCGGTGTTGGACGCCGATGCCAAAGAACCCGGCAAAACCCACGGTCTCGATGCCGGGGGCCACGCCTTCCAGCGCCCGGCGAAACACCTCGGACCGCACGTCGATGCAGAACGCGGCTTGCAGCGCGGGGCGGGAGTGCGTTGGTGCCGGGGCGGGTATTGCGAAGGCCGTGGCCATGTCGCGCTGCGCCGCCCGCTCGACCGCCTCTTGCAGGATGGCGTCCACCGTCTGGGCCGGGCTGGGGTGCAGAGGCCTCGCATGGGCTGCGACTGCGGCGGCCCAGTTCGTGCCGATTTCGGACGTGTACTGCGCCAACAGCGCCACGTCCCAAAGCAGGCGGATCGTCAACAGGTCAGTCACCGCGGTGTCGCTAGCGCCGGTCAGTTCGGCCTGCCACAGTTGATAGCGGGCATACTGGCCCCAGCCGCCCAGCGACATCAGCGCCGCATGAAACGCGGTATCGAGGGCTGCCTCTGGCAAGCCCAGCCGGGCCGTGGCCCAGATCAGCGCCTCGGGCGCTGTGGGCGGGGCTGCTGCCACGAAGGCGGCAAAGCCCGTCAGCCCCGCAATCTCTGGCGTCAGGTCGTGAACGGCAAAGCTGCGCCAAGCCTGATAGGCGGCAGTTCCGGGCTTGGTGGTCCACAATGCCTGACCGGCGTCGAAATGCCCGGCGGCCCAGGTGCTGATCCGGTCGTTGACCAGCGCAGGCCAGTCGATACCGGATGCCTTGGCGGCAAGTTGAGCCACGGATGGCAGGGCCTTTTGCGGTGGCGCTGGCTGCAACGCTGCGGATTTCAGCGCGGCAAGGTTGCTGGGGCGGCTCGGGTCGGACGAGGCTGCGAGGGCCGCCTCAAGGTCAACATCGGTGATCCGGCCATCCGCGATCCGCGCCAGATACCGTTCGCGCGGTTGCGTGACGGGTGTTCCGGAAATCCGGCCAAGCCGTGCTGCGGTCATCGCAAGACTGCAGCCGGTCTGACCCAGAAACGGGTTCACCGCCACGCTGGAGACGAGGGGAAACAGCGGAGGTATGGCCCGGGCGGCAGCATTGGCCGCAGCGATCAGGACAGCACTTGGTGCGTTGATCAGGTCGGGGTGATGGAGCATCATGGTCTGGAACCTCTGCGGATAAGTGTTTCAGGCGTTGTGTGACTTGGACCAGCGGCCCATCAGCCTGTCGAACACCGCATTGGCATAAAGCCCGTTGGTCAGATGAACGCGAAAGCCTGCCGCCGCCGGATGATGCGCCCACAGCGGGAACAGCGCCTGCGCCACGGCCACAAGACCAAAGCTGGTCACCGCCAGCACGATCAGCGCCCATTCCAAGGGGCCGGGGGCAGGGGTGG
>JAYTQA010000133.1:0-27927 GCA_043746955.1 bacterium
GGCGTCAGCCCATGATCCTCCAACGCCAGCACCGCCAGCATCGAGGTCAGCCCCGCCGTCCCGACCGCCATCGCGGCCCGGGTGGTCAGCCCCGAGGGTAGTGGCACCAGCCAATCCGCCTTGACCCGCGCCCTTGTGGCATAGCCGCCCCAGTGCACCTCGCCGACCCGCCAGCCGGTCAGCACGACCTTGTCGCCGGGGGCATAGCGGGCATCCGAACTCACCTCGACCACGCCGGCAAAATCAATGCCCGCGATATGGGGCCAGACCCGCACCATCCCGCCACCGGTGGACGACAGGCACGATGCGTCCTTGTAGTTGAGCGTGGAGTATTCGACCGCCACCGTCACCTCACCGGCAGGCAGGTCGCTGTCAGCCACCTCGCGCACGACAGCCACCGCCGGGCCATCCGCCGTCTTTTCCATCACCAATGCCCGAAACATCGTCTTTCCTTTCAACAGGTTTGCCGCAGCCGATGCGGCAGACATTCCACACTCAAAGCTGGGCCAACCCGGCTCGGATCGCCTTTTTGTCCAGCTTGCCCACGCTGGTCTTGGGGATCGCGTCGACCGTCACCACCCGATCCGGTGCGGCCCATTTCGACAGACGCCCTGCCGCAATCGCATGACCCACCGCCGCATGAACCGCCGCCTCGACCGGGATCTTGGCCACCACCAGCACCACCGGCCGCTCGCCCCATTGGGCATCCGGCATGCCCACCACCGCCACCTCGACCACACCTGGAACCGCCGAAATGATGCTTTCCAACTCCAGCGAGGATATCCACTCCCCGCCCGATTTGATCACATCCTTCAGCCGGTCGGTGATCCGCAAAGTGCCATCGGCAGACAGGTTGCCGACATCGCCGGTGTGCATCCAGCCGCCGCGCCACAAAGCCTCGGTGCCAGCCGCGTCGCGCAGATAGCCATCGGTCAGCCAGGGTGCGCGCGCCACAACCTCGCCCACGCTGACGCCATCGCTCGGCACATCGCGCATCGCGGGGTCCACCACACGGACCTGCACCAATGGTGCCGCCTTACCGGTCGCCACCCTTATGCCCACCGTATCGCCGCCCTGTTGGGTGGCCGCCATATCGGCAATCGTCAAAATCGGCCCGGTTTCGGACATTCCGTAACCCGCGTGCACGTCAATCCCGCGCGCCAGCGCCGCCCGCGCCATGCCCTCTGGCAAGGCTGACCCGCCGACAATCACCTTCCAGCGCGACAGATCGGCATCCCCCGCAGCACCCAGAACCATCGCCATCACCGTCGGCACACAATGCGACAAGGTCACATCATGCTTGGCAATCAGCGCCAAAATCTTGCCCGGCTCATAGCGCCCCGGATAGACCTGCCGCATCCCGAGCATGGTGACGATGAAGGGAAAGCCCCAGCCATGGACATGAAACAACGGCGAGAGCGGCATATACACGTCATCCGCCTTGATCCCGCCCCGGCCCGGAATCGGCGCAAGCGCGGCGATAACGCCCAAAGTATGCAGCACCAGCTGCCGATGCGAATAGGTCACCCCCTTCGGGTCGCCGGTGGTGCCGGTGGTGTAAAACAGCGTCGCCCGGGTGGTTTCGCCAAACTCCGGAAAGGCGAAGCCCGCATCGCCCTCGGCCAGCAATTCCTCATATTCCCCGGCAAAACCATCCGGCAAAGCCTGCGCCTTGTCGCTGAGCAAGATCAGCCTGACCGGCCGCATCCGGGGCAACAAGGGCAACAGCAACGGCAGAAAATCCGCATGGACCAGGATGGCGTCGTCTTCGGCGTGGTTGATCGTATAGAGCACCTGTTCCGGCGGCAGCCGCACGTTGACCGTGTGCAAGGTGGCCCCCAGCATCGGGATGGCGAAAAAGCATTCCAGATAGCGGTGGCTGTCATGTTCCATCACCGCAACGACCGCGCCTACCCCCAACCCCAGCGCTGTCAGGGCAGCACCCAGCCGGTGCACCCGGTCGCCAAACTCCGCATAGGTCATCTCGACCTGATCCCGATAGGTGATGCCCTGTGACGGCGCCACCCGAAGCCCGGTGCGCAGCAAAGCCCCGATCACCAGCGGATGTTCCATCGCAGCCCTCCCAAGGTTTTGGCCACCTTAGCAGGCGACAACAGGCATTGTGAAAAAACCTCAAGCCCCTTCCAACAACCCGCGGCCTTTCAGCAAAGGCTCAACGCCCGGCATCCTGCCGCGGAATTTGGTGTATAGCACCTCGGCCTCCTCACTGCCCCCTGCCGACAGGATGAACTTCTCCAACTTGGCGGCTGTGGCCGGATCAAACGCATCGCCCGCCTCCTCAAAGGCCGCGAAAGCGTCGGCGTCCATCACCTCTGACCACATGTAGCTGTAATAGCCCGCGCTATAGCCGTCGCCGGCAAACACATGGGCGAAATGCGGCGTGGCGTGCCGCATCCGGATCGCCCGAGGCATCCCCAAGCCCTCCAGCACCTCCGCCTGTTTCTGCATCGGGTCCGCCGGCGCCGCCCCGTCATGGAACGCCAGATCGACCATGGCGCTGGAGATAAACTCCACCGTCGCAAACCCCTGATCATAGGTCCCCGCGGCCAACAGCCGCTTCAGCATATCGGAGGGCATCGGCTCGCCGGTCTGATAATGCCGGGCGTGCTTTTCCAGCACCTCGGGCACCTCCATCCAGTGTTCGTAAAGCTGCGAGGGCAGTTCGACAAAGTCGCGCGCAACATTGGTGCCGGAGATGAAGCCATAGGTCACATTCGACAGCATCTGGTGCAACGCATGGCCAAACTCATGGAACAAGGTCCGCGCATCGTCATAAGACAACAGGCACGGATCACCCTTGGCAAAGTTGCAGACGTTGACCACGACAGGCCGCTGCTCGCCGCCCAACTTGCGCTGGCCCCGAATGTCGGAACACCATGCGCCCGACCGTTTGGACCCGCGCGCAAAATAATCGCCGATGAACACCGCCACATGCGCGCCGCCCCGCGAAACCTCCCAGGCCCGGCAATCCGGGTGATACAGTGGCACCTCCAGAACCTTGAATTCCAGCCCGAACAGGCGCGCGGCACAGTCAAACATCGCCGCCAGCATCGCCTCAAGGCTGAGGTAAGGCTTCAGGATCGCCTCATCCAGATCATGCTCGGCCTTCCGCCGCTTCTCCGAGTAATACCGCCAATCCCACGCCTCCAACGGCCCGGCAATGCCATTGCCATGCAGCATTGCCTCCAAAACCTGCGCGTCCGCCAGCGCTTTGCGCTTCGCAGGCTCCCACACACGCATCAGCAAATCCCTGACCCGGCCCGGAGTCTTGGCCATCTCTGGCTCCAGCTTGTAGGCGGCAAAACTGGCGTAGCCCAACAACTTCGCCCGCTCCTCGCGCAGTTTCAGCGTCTCCGCCGCAATCGCCCGATTGTCCGTGGCCCCACCATTCGCGCCCCGCAGCCCCCAGGCCTCATAGGCTTTCTGGCGCAAATCCCGCCGGGCTGAGAACTGCAAGAACGGCACGATGATCGACCGCGAAAGTGTGACCACCGGCCCCACAGCGTCCTTCTCCGCGCCCGCCGCCCGCGCCGCATCGATGACAAACCCCGGCAGCCCCACCAGATCAGCCTCGCCCAAAGCCATGAACCACGCCCGCTCATCCGCCAACAGGTTCTGGCTGAACCGCGTGCCCAGCACCGCGAGCCGCGACTTCACCGCCGTCAACCGCGCCGCCGCCGCGCCCTGCAACTGCGCGCCCGAGCGCACGAACATCCGCCGGTACAACTCCAAGACCCGGCCCTGCTCGCCTGAAAGCCCAAGCCCCTCCCGCCCCTGCCACAACGCTTCGATCCGCTCAAACAACACCCGGTTGTTGGTCACTTCCGAGGCGAACGCGCTCAGCTTCGGCGCCATTTCGCTTTGCAACGCCTCGCGGGCCGCCGTGCTGTCCGCGCCGACCAGGTTGTAAAACACCCCGCAAACGCGCGACAAAACCTCCTCCGACATCTCCAGCGCCTCAATCACATTCACAAACGTCGGGGCCCCAACCTCGCCCGCAATCTCCGCCACCCTTGCGCGAGCCTCCCCCAAAGCCACCTCAAACGCCGGTGCGAAATCCTCATCGCGCACCTTGCCAAACGGCGGCAACCCGAACGGCGCGGTCCATTCGGTCAACAACGGATTGCTCATCTTCTTGTCCATTTGTCCATTTTCTGTCCCTAAATATCCCGGGGGTTAGGGGGCAGCGCCCCCTACTTGTCGCGCACCCTCAACCGCCGCTCGACCCGCCGCAAGGCCAGGCTCAAGCCAATCGTCATCACAAGGTAGAGCAGCGCCACCATATTATAGGTCTCGAAGTAGCGGAAATTGCCCGCCGCCGTCACCTTGCCGAGCTGGGTGATATCCGCCACCCCCAGAATGCTGACCAAGGACGAATCCTTCACCATCGCCACGAAATCATTGCCCAAAGGCGGCAAAATCAGCCGAAACGCCTGCGGAAACACGATGTGGCGAAACCGGTGCCAACCCGACAGGCCCAGCGACATCGCGGCCTCGACCTGGCCCCGGTCGACCGCCTGCAACCCGGCCCGGAAAATCTCGGCCAGAAACGCCGAATAGGCCAGCGTCAGGGCCATCACCGCGCGTGCGATGAACGGAAAATCCCGCGAACTGACCGGCCCCAGCCCCACCAAGCCCGCCAGCCAATTCCACCCGAACACCAGCGCCGGTGACAGCACGAAGGCCACATACAGCAACAAGACCATGATCGGCACGCCGCGCACCACCTCGATCCACAGCCGGGATGCCTGCCGCAAGACCCGGAACCGCGACAGCCCGGCCACCGCCAAGGCCAGCCCGATCGCGCAGGCCAAGACATAGGCCACCAGCGTCACCCCCACGGTGACCTCAACCCCCTTGACCAGGGTCGCCATCACCTGGCTGTAAATCGCACTGACCCAGACCTGATAAAACAGCCAAAGGCCGGTGACCCCAAGGATCAGCAGCCAGTATGGAAACTCCGCACCGTCCCCGGGCCCCGGTTTTGGGGTCAGCACTTACGGCATCTTGTAGTCAAGGAACCACTTCTTGTTCAGCGCCTCAAACGTGCCATCCGCCTTCAAACTCGCAATCGCCGCATTCATCGGCGCTTCAAATGCCGAGCCCTTGGGGAAGATGAACCCGAAATCTTCGGTCCCGAGCGGCGCGCCAACCAGCTTCAGTTTACCGGCCGAGGCCGCGACATAGCCGGCACCCGCCGTCTTGTCGGTCAAAACCGTGTCGACATCACCGGCCTTCAGCGCTTCCACACTGGCACCAAAGGTTTCAAACAGCTTGATCCGCGGGTTTTGCTCATTGCCATCCAGCACGTCATAAACCGCCGTGTAGAACGGCGTGGTGCCGGCCTGCGCGCCGATCAGCAGCTTGGGTGCCGCGCCGAACGACTTGGCATCGGTGAACCGGCTTTCATCGCCCCGTACCAGCATCATGCTTTCACTGCGCATATAGGGCTCTGAAAAGTCGATCTTCGCCTTGCGCTCATCGGTGATGGTGATCCCGGTCATCCCCATGTCGAACTGACCCTCCGACACCGCCGGGATCATCGCATCCCACGAGATGTTGGCGTATTTCACCTTCATATTCAACCGCTTGGCCATTTCGGCTACCGCGTCATACTCCCAGCCGATCGCCTTGCCGCCCTTGTCGAGAAATTGCAGCGGCGGATAGGCATTCTCGGTCACGATGGTGATTTCCTTGCCAGCCAGATCCGGCAAAGCATCGGCCAAAGCGGCGGTTGCCATGGTTGCAAAGGCCAGACCGGCCAAGAGACTTGTAATTTTCATCCTGTGAACTCCCTGTCACGAAGCGATGCGCAACTATCCGTCCAAGTGCTGCCAAGGGCAACCCCATCTGCACCCCCGCACAAGCCCCGCGCGCCCCGGCGTCTTGCGCCAAACCCCGCCCACGCGCATCTTCCCCCCAATCACCAAACCGCCGCACCAAGGCGGGCCGGTCTGCCACCGCGCCCACCGCCAATTCCCACAACCGATGTGCCCCTGACAGCAAACCAACCCGCGCGCCGTCCACTGCCAACCCGGTGGCCATCCCATAGGCTCCAACCACCCGCGCCACCAGATCAAGCGAGGTCAGGCCCAGATAGATGAACTCCCGGCGCCGGGGCCTGATGCCTGCATCGGCAAAGTCACATGCCATGACAAAAGCGGCGCTTCGACCAGATGCAATTCCGGCAGCGGCAGGCTGACCTTGGGCCGCACCACGGCGAGAACCTCCGCCTCGCGCCGCAACCGCATTTCTGCCGCCAGTTGCCGGGGCCGCTTCACAATCAGCCGCCCGCCCAGATCATCGGTCATGGAGCCTCAGCCCGATGCGATAGGGCGCAAGGACGCGTGGCGCAGGTCGGCAAACCAGCCTGCCCCATCCGCCCGCAACGCGGTTTCATCAAAGCCCTCCGCCACGCCAAACCTCCGAGTCGGGCAGATTGGTTAACACTTTGCTGTCTTGCCGCGCGTGGAGACAGAAAGAAGACAGATAGAAGACGGGTTAAAGACCGCAAAACCGGCAACCAACGGCCAGATTAACCCCGCGCGCTCAACGACTTGCCCCACAAACCGGACAATCCTCCCGCTTGGTGACCTCAATCACCCGCGTCTCCCCATAAAGCGCATCGTGGATCAGCAAACGGCCCCGCAAGGTCTGCCCGGCCCCAGTGATGTGCTTGACCGCTTCCATCGCCATCATCGCCCCAATCACGCCAGGCAAGGGGGCCGCAACCCCCGCCTCAGCACAGGTCGGCACCATGCCGGGAGCGGGTCTGTCGGGAAAAATGCATTCATAACAAGGGGTTCCATGAGTAGGGTCAAACAGGGAAAGTTGCCCCTCCCACTGGGTAATCGCCCCCGAGATGAGCGGCTTCCCGGCCCGAAACGCCTCGCGGTTGACCAGATAGCGGGTGTCGAAATTGTCGGACCCGTCGAGGATCAGGTCAAATTCCTCCAGCACAGCGGCCGTTTCGGCGGTGAAGCGCCGCTGATAAGGCAGCACCGTCACAAAAGGGTTCAAAGCCTTCACCGCCTCCATCGCGGACTGCACCTTGGGCATCCCAATTCCTTGATCCTTATGGATAATCTGTCGTTGCAGGTTGCTGGCATCAACCACATCATCGTCAATAATCCCCAAGGTGCCGACCCCTGCCGCCGCCAGATACAACAGCGCGGGCGACCCCAACCCGCCCGCGCCAATCACCAAAACCCGGGCATTTTTCAACGCCCCCTGCCCCGGCCCGCCTATTTCGCGCAGCATGATGTGGCGGGCGTAGCGGTCGAGTTCCTCAGGCGTAAACTTTCCTGTCGAAACAATCGCTTGCGGCGAAGTCTTGCGGGTGCGAAGCCAGCGCAAAACCCAAAGATAGCCTGCCCCCAGCCCCGCCAGAACGCTTAAAGCGCCCCAATTGCGCAGGTCACCGCCCAAAATCCGGCGCAGGCCATTGCCGTCTGGCAGCACGGCCAACCCCAAGCCCGCCACAAGCCATAGCAGGCCAATCACTGTAAACCGCTGCCGGTAGGGCGTTCCCATCACGGCCCCCAAGGTCCAAATCGCGGCACCCAAGACCAGAACCGACGTCATCGCCGCCCCGTCGAGCCGAAACCGCCAGTCCCCCGGTCAGTTTCTTCAAGATAATCAACCACTTCAAACCTGGCCTGCGCGACCGGGGCCACCACCGCCTGCGCAATCCGGTCGCCGTGATGGATAGTGTAAGGCTCTGACCCAAGGTTGACCAAAGCCACGCCCAAAGGCCCGCGATAGTCGCTGTCGATGGTGCCGGGCGTGTTGGGCAGGCTGATGCCAAACTTGACCGCAAGACCGGACCTTGGCCGGATCTGCATCTCGTAACCCACGGGAATCTCTACACGAATTCCCGTGGGCACCACGGCGCGGCGCATAGGATCAAGCGTGAACCCCGTGGCCCTGTCCTCTGGCATCAGGTTCGCCCGCAAATCCGCGCCGGCAGCCCCACTGGTTGCATAGCACGGCAGAGCAAGCGCGCGGTCGGCCCAAGGCTCCCATAGCACCCTGATCACCGGCAAGCGCTTCATATCACTCACTTTTCAGCGCCTCTGCCATCCGCAAAGCCAGCCTGCGTGCGACCGCATCCTTGGTCATCCGGGGCCAAGCCTCTTCGGTCTCGCCGGTGATCAGCGTCACTGCATTCTCGGCCCCGCCCATGATCCCGGTGGCAGGCGAGACATCATTCGCCACAATCCAGTCACAGCCCTTCTTGGTGCGTTTGGCGCGGGCATGTGCCAGCACATCATCGGTTTCGGCGGCAAAGCCCACCACGAGTTGGGGGCGCATGCCACCTTTCGACACAATCTCTAAAATGTCAGGATTTTCAATGAATTGCAGGGCGGGGGCCTGGCCCGACCCGTCCTTTTTCAACTTGGAGTCTGCGACATTAGCCACCCGCCAATCCGCCACCGCCGCCGCAAAAACCGCCGCATCGGCGGGCAAAGCCGCCTGCACCGCCGCGAGCATTTGCAGCGCCGTTTCAACCTGCACGACGTTGACCCCATCAGGAGGGGGTACCTCGGCCGGACCCGTGACAAACGTCACCCTTGCCCCCAGATCGCGCAGTGCCGCGGCGATGGCAGTTCCTTGCCGGCCTGAGGACCGGTTTGCAATAAAGCGCACCGGATCAATCGGTTCATGGGTGGGGCCCGAGGTGACTACCGCATGTTTTCCCGCCAACGGTCGGTCGGACAGCAGCGCCACGATCGCCGCAAAGATGGCTTCGGGTTCCGCCATCCGGCCCGGCCCAAACTCGCCGCAGGCCATCTCGCCGTCATCGGGACCAACACAGCCAATCCCATCGGCGCGCAGGGCCGCGAGGTTGCGCTGGGTGGCCGCATGCTGCCACATCCGCACATTCATGGCGGGAGCCATCAGAACCCTGGTGTCGGTGGCCAACAGGACCGTCGAGGCCAGATCATCGGCCCGCCCCGTGGCCATTTTAGCCATCAGATCGGCGGTGGCAGGGGCCACGACGATCAGATCGGCGGAGCGTGACAATTCGATATGGCCCATCTCCGCCTCGGCCGTCAGGTCGAACAAAGCCGTATGGACCTTCTCGCCCGCCAAAGCGGCGACCGACAATGGGGTGACAAACTGCTCGGCGGCATGGGTCAGCACGGGTGTCACGGCTGCCCCGGCTCCCCGTAACAACCTGACCAAAAACAAGGATTTGTAGGCCGCTATGCCGCCGCCAATGATCAGAAGAATGCGCCGGTCTGCCAGCATGGGGCCCCCTTGGATGGCTCAAACTAGGGGCCGTAGGGAGCGAACTCAAGTGCTAGCGCAGGAACGCGCCAGGGCCCGCGCCCTGCGCCTCAAGACTGCGCCGAAGCTTGACGAAGGCTGCGGCTTCCAGCTGACGGATGCGCTCTTTCGAAAGCTTCAATTCCGCCCCCAGCGACTCCAATGTGCGCGGCGCTTCCACCAATTGCCGTTCGCGCACGATCATCCGTTCACGTGGCGTCAGTGTCTGCAAGGCACTGGTCAGATGGTCGCGCAGAACCGCGCGGTCGTGGTTTGCGGCAAACAATTCGGCGGCTTGGGAGCGGTCATCCTCCAGCACGTCGATCCATTCTCGGCCATCTTCGTCGGCCGCTTGGCTGGCATTGAGCGAGGCATCAGAGCCGGCCAGCCGCCCCTCCATCATCGCCACATCATTAAGCGGCACGCCCAATTCCACCGCTACAGCGGCGCGCAACGCCGGGCTGTCCAGCACTTGACCATTGGCCGAAGCCTCGCGCATCAGACGTGCCTCAACCCGGCGCATGTTGAAAAACAACGATTTCTGCGACGTCGTCGACCCAGTCCGCACCATCGACCAGTTACGCATCACATAGTCTTGCAGCTGTGCCTTGATCCAAAACATCGCATAGGTGGAAAAGCGCACGCCCCGCTCGGGATCGAATTTCTCAGCCGCTTTCATCAGGCCCATCGCGGCTTCTTGCGTCAGGTCCGGCATCGAGGCCCCGTAGCGGCGGAACTTGGCGGCCATCGACAACGCGAGGCGCATGTAAGAGGTAATCAGCTTGTCCAATGCCGCTTTGTCACAATGGTCACGCCAAGCGCGTGCCAGAGCGCCCTCTTGCTCTGCGGTCAAAAGCGCTGCGGAACGGGCCTTTGCGGTCAACCTTGGGTCTGCGAATTGGTCGAGTGCCATGCGATTCTCCCCAGAACGTCCGCGTTTGCTTGCGGTGTTTGGCTCTGATACGCAGCAAAATCATGAATGGATCACAGGAAGACTGGAATTTGCCGGGGCTGACCCTGGTGGTCGGCGGCGCCCGGTCGGGCAAGTCGCGGCTGGCCGAGCGATTGGTTCTGGGTACCGGGCGTAGGCGGCATTACATCGCTACGGCAGATGCTTGGGACGACGAGATGCGGGCGCGGATTGCCGCGCATCAGGTGGCGCGCGGAGCGGATTGGGTGACCCATGAGGCCCCGCGCGAGATCGGCCGCGTGCTTGCAACTGTGCCTGCGGGGGATGTGGTGCTGGTGGATTGTGCCTCGCTGTGGCTGACCAATGTAGTTTTGGCCGGGTCGGATGTGGGGCAGGAAACCCAGACGCTTCTGGCCGCTGTGGCCACCTGTGCCGCCCCGGTGGTCGTGGTGTCCAACGAAGTCGGCTGGGGCATTGTGCCGGACAACGCGCTGGCCCGCGGGTTCCGTGATCATCAAGGGCTGCTGAACCAGCAATTGGCCAGGCAGGCCGGGCTGGTTCTGGGGGTGATGGCGGGGCTGCCGATGGTTCTGAAAGGGGCGTTGCCGCCGGGGTTTCATCAGGGTTCGTGATGTTTGCCCGCACAATTTTACGCTTTCCGCCGGAACCGGCGCGCCTTAGCCTTGGGCAAAAGGGGAAACATGATGACCTATGATCTAGTGATCGGCGACCGGGCTTATTCCAGTTGGTCGTTGCGGGGTTGGCTTTTGTTCGACGCGTTCGGGATTCCGGTCAACACCCATCTCGTGCGGCTTTACACCGATCAATTGGCCACTACGCTGCGCGACTACTTCCCCGCCAAGACTGCGCCAACGATGCGCACTCCGGATCGGGTGGTGGTGTCGGAAACCATTGCGATTGCCGAAGAGCTTGCCAGTCGCCACCCCAATTCCGGGATCTGGCCAGCCGACCCCAAAGCGCGCGCGATTGCGCGGGTTCTGGCGGCGGAAATGCACGCGGGCTTTGGCGCCTTGCGCAGCCACTGCCCGATGAACCTGCGGGTGTCCTACCAGGATTGCGCGCCGACGGATGCGGTGCTGGCCGACCTCGCGCGGCTGGAAACGCTGTGGCACTGGGCCAAGGGCGAAACCGGCGGGCCATGGCTTGTGGGGCAATACTCTGCCGCCGACGCGTTTTACGCGCCGGTAGCCGCGCGGATTGCCACCTATAACCTGCCGGTGTCGGCCGATGCCATGGCCTATGTGCAAGCCCACCTCGGCCACCCGTCGTTCCGGCGCTGGCGGGCCATGGGCATGGTCGATGGTGCCGATCAGGAATTTTACCGGCGCAGTTGGCCGCAGCGCCCATGGCCCGGCCCGACCCCGCTGCCCGCAAGCGCGGTACCGGGCACCGACGCCCGCAACGCCGCCTGCCCCTATTCCGGCAAACCGGTTACCCATGTTTTGGAACTCCACGGCCAACGCTACGGCTTTTGCAACGCGTTCTGCCGTGACAAGACGCTGGCCGACCCGGAGGCCTGGCCGCAGTTCATGGCGCTGGTGCATGCCTAGTTGGGGATGCCGATATCTTGCAGATTTTCCACCGCCAAACCGCCCGCAGTTTACCATTCGTAAACCATTCATCCGTTAACCGTTAACCTAGGTAAACGGAGGCGTGATATGGTGGCGCGGGCCTTTACGGTGGCCTTTGAAGGGGTCGAGGCGCGCATCGTGGAGGTGCAATGCGCCGTCTCGCCCGGCATGCCGTATTTCGGTCTGGTTGGTCTGCCCGACAAAGCGGTGTCGGAGGCGCGCGAACGGGTCAAAGCTGCGCTGAACGCCATGGCCATCGCACTGCCTTCCAAGCGGATCATGGTCAACCTGTCGCCTGCCGATCTGCCGAAAGAAGGCTCCCACTTCGACCTGCCGATCGCTTTGGCGGTGTTGGCGGCGATTGAGATTGTCCCGAAAGACGAGGTGGAGGGCATCGTGGCGCTGGGAGAATTGTCGCTCGACGGGCGGTTGATGCCAGTGCTGGGGGCCTTGCCTGCGGCGATGGCTGCGGCGGAACACGGCAAGGCGCTGCTGTGCCCGCGCGCCTGCGGGGCAGAGGCGGCATGGGTTGGTGCGACCGAGGTTCTGGCGGCCGATTGCCTCGCCGATATCGTGGCCCATTTCACCGGGCGCAAAGCCCTCGGTGTGGCCGAAGCGGGTGAGGTACTGGCGGCCCCGGTTGGCCGCGACATGCGCGACGTGAAGGGTCAGGAACGCGCCAAACGCGCGTTGGAAATTGCGGCCGCCGGACGACATCATTTGCTGATGGTGGGCTCACCGGGGTCGGGCAAGTCGATGCTGGCCGCGCGGATGCCGGGGATTTTGCCGCCCCTGTCGGCGGTCGAAGCGCTGGAAACCTCGATGGTGCATTCGCTGGCAGGCTTGCTGTCCGAAGGCGGCATCAACCGGACGCGGCCGTTTCGCGAGCCGCACCACACCGCGTCGATGGCGGCGATTGTGGGTGGCGGCAAGGGTGCCAAACCGGGAGAGATCAGTCTGGCACACAACGGGGTTCTCTTTCTGGATGAGTTTCCCGAATTTCCGCGGCCGGTTCTGGAAACCCTGCGCCAGCCGATCGAGAGCGGCGACATCGTGGTCGCCCGGGCCAATGCGCATATCCGCTATCCCTGCCGGTTCTTGCTGATTGCTGCCGCAAACCCTTGTAAATGCGGCTATATGACCGATCCCGCCCGCGCCTGCGCCCGGGTGCCGCTTTGTGGTGAGGATTATCTTGGCCGTATCTCTGGCCCCCTGATGGACCGGTTCGATCTGCGGGTGGAGGTGCCACCCGTGGCCTACACCGACCTCGACCTGCCCGCATCTGGCGACACGTCTGCGATGATCGCGGGCCGGGTTGCCAAAGCGCGGGCGGTGCAGGCGGCGCGGTTCAAGGACTACCCCGATGTCCGGGTGAACGCAGAAGCGGAAGGCGCGCTGTTGGAGGAGATTGCCGCACCGGACGCCGAAAGCCGCCAGTTGCTGGCCAAGGTCGCCGAACGATTCGGCCTGTCAGCGCGCGGCTATCATCGGGTGCTGCGGGTGGCGCGCACGATTGCAGATCTGGCGGGCGACCGTCAGGTGGGGCGCTCCCATGTGGCGGAGGCGGTCAGCTACCGCTTAACGCTGGGCAAAAGTTAGGCGGCGCACGGGTTTATCCCATGGCCCGACGCTTTGCCTCAATCACCTCCCAGATGCGGGCAGAGGCGTTGGTGCCGTCAAAGCGCTCCAGTTCCTGCAGGCCGGTCGGCGAGGTGACGTTGATCTCGGTCAAATAGTCGCCGATCACATCAATGCCGACGAAAACTTGACCCTTTTCGCGCAAAGTCGGGCCGATGGCAGCGCAAATCTGCAAGTCGCGCGGGGTGAGGCCGGCCTTTTCCGGCCGCCCGCCGACATGCATGTTCGACCGGGTCTCACCGGGTTGGGGCACGCGGTTAATCGCACCAACCGGCTCGCCATCGACCAGGATGATCCGCTTATCGCCTTTAGAAACGTCTGGCAGGAACTTTTGCACGATCAAAGGCTCCCGGCTGAACGAGGTGAAAAGTTCGAACAAGCTCGTCAGGTTGCGGTCCGACGGGTCGAGCCGGAAGACCCCTGCCCCGCCATTGCCGTACAAAGGTTTCAGAATGATGTCGCCGTGGCGGGACTTGAAGGCGCGAATTGTGGCCAGATCGCGCGCGACGGCCGTGGGCGGCGTCAGATCGGGAAATTGCAAGACAAGTAGCTTTTCCGGGCAGTTTCGCACCCAGAAAGGATCGTTTACCACCAGAGTCCTGGGGTGGACCAGGTCGAGCAAATGGGTCGTCGTGATATACCCCATATCAAACGGCGGGTCCTGCCGCAGCCAGACCACATCGTAGCCGGCCAGATCAACCTCGACCTCAGCGCCGTAGCTCACATGATTTCCCACCTCGCGCCGCAGCTCAATCGGAAACCCACGCGCCACCACGCGGCCTTCCACAAAAGCCAACTTGTCTGGCGTGTAGAAAAACAACTCGTGCCCGCGTGCCTGGGCTTCAAGCGCAATTCGGAAAGTGCTGTCCCCGTCGATCTTCACGGACCCGATCGGGTCCATCTGCAAAGCCACTTTCAGAGCCATGATCTTCTCCTGATCCGGCCCCCTTGATGACGCAGCCGCACGCCAGATGCAATTGATCAGGCGGCCAGTGCATTCTCGATGATTTCGATTCGGCCCATGGCGTCGACCAAAGCCACGTCAAACCGGATATCCGTATTTTGTCCCAAAGGTTCGCCGCCCACAAATTCTGACGCAGTGGCCATGATGCGCTGTTGCTGGGACCACGTCAGATGTTCGGCGGCCAGCGCATGGCTGCTGCTTTTCTTGACCTCGATAAAGACAATTGTGGCGCCTTCGCGGGCGATCAAATCAATCTCCCCGATGCTGCCACGCCAGCGCCGGGCGATCACCGGGCGACCTGAACGGTCATACAGGCGCGAAACCTGATCTTCGGCGGCAAGTCCGGCATGGTACGCCGTCCGACCTTGTGATTCGCGGCGGGTGGCAGATTGAGCGCGGCTCATTCACGCCCCACCAAGGCCAAGGCCAACTGGTAGATGTCACGCCGTGGCAGGCCAAACGCTTCGGCGACTTGGGTTGCGGCATCCTTGCTGGACTGGGTTTTTAGCGCCTGACGCAAAGCTTCCTCCACTATTGACGCATCGGCGATGACCGCTGCAGAGCGGTCGACCACCAGCACGATTTCGCCCTTTATGTCGCGCCCGGCGACACTTTCGAGCAGGTCCGTCAAACTGCCGCGGGTCACTTCCTCAAACCGTTTGGTCAATTCGCGGCAAAGCGCCGCCTGTCTGTTAGTCCCGAGTGTCTCTATCATATCACGAAGGCAGGCCTCTATTCTTCTGGGAGATTCATAAAATATGATCGATCCCGGAACCTGCCCCAATTCCCGCAGCGCCGATTTCCGCGCCATGCTTTTGGGCGGCAGGAATCCGGCAAAGAAAAAGCGATCCGTCGGCAGGCCTGACACACTCAACGCGCACAATAGCGCAGACGGGCCAGGTGCGGCCAAAACGGTCAAGCCTGCATCTATCGCGGCACGGGCCAGTTGATAACCAGGGTCGGCCACCAGCGGGGTTCCCGCTTCCGACGCGTAGGCCACTGATTTTCCAAGGCGAAGCGCCTCGATCAGCCTGGGGCGCATCTGGTCGCCGTTGTGATCGTGGTAGGCCAGCACCTGCCTGCCATGCAGGGGCACACCGTGAATCTCCATCAGGTGGCGCAGGGTTCTGGTATCTTCCGCCGCCAGCACATCGGCCCCGGCGAGGATATCCAGCGCCTTGAGCGTAATGTCGCGCGCAGCGCCGATCGGCGTGGCCACAAAGTGCAGGCCCGGTGGCACGCTGCCGGGGTTTGGTGTCCAACTGCCCATGGTGTCCGTCCCTTCCGCATCGCCAAAGTTTACTTCACCTGTGGTTCCGCTTACTCTGGCCTACGTCAAGGGGCGAGGGGATTGCGGGTGTAAGCGTCGCAATCCTGAGGCATCTGAATTGGGTGAGGAGTTTTCTCGATGGTTGGGTTTCTGTCACGTCTGCGGGTAAGCTTGGTGCGCATCGCGGCTGGTCTTGCCGGTCTGGCCTTGGTTTCGGGCTGTGCCACCCCCCCCGGGCCCCAAGGCTCTGCCGGAAGCTATACCGGTGGGCCGGTTGCCGTGGCACTGCTGGTGCCGTCAGGTTCCGGTACGGCCACCGACGATCTGATCGCCACCGGTCTGGAAAACGCCGCCCGGATGGCAATCGCCGATCTGGGTGATGTGAAGATTGACCTGCGGGTTTATCCGACCGCCGCCAACCCCGACACTGCCGCCGCAATGGCAACCAAAGCGGCGGATGACGGGGCAAAAATCATCCTTGGTCCCTTCTACGCCCTGGAAGCCAACAAGGCCGGTGCAGCCGTCGCAGGGCGTGGTGTGGCCGTGATGTCGTTCTCGAACAACCCTGCGATCGCGGGCGGCAACGTTTTCATCCTTGGCCAGACGTTTGACAGCACGGCCAGTCGGCTGGCCTCGTACGCGGTGTCCAAAGGCCTGACCCGCATCATGATTCTGTCCGATCAGAATGCCGCGGGCGATGCGGGCAAGGCTGCAATCACCAATGCCATCGGGGCGGCAGGCGGCAGTGTTGCGGCGGTTGGCAGCTATGAGTTCAGCCAGAACGGCATTGTGCAGGCCGTGGCGACCATCGCTACATCGGCCAAATCGGCCAACGCACAGGCGGTGTTCTTTACGGCGGACACCGGCGGCGCGTTACCGCTTCTCACGCAGCTTTTGGTGGAGAACGGCATCAACCCGGCCACCACCCAATTCATCGGCCTGACCCGTTGGGATATCCCTGCGGCCAACCTGACCCAACCCGGCGTGCAGAATGGCTGGTTTGCGCTGCCGGACCCCGGGCTGGCCCAACAGTTCTCCGCCCGCTATCAAACCGCCAATGGTTCTGCCCCCCTTGCCACAGCGGGCCTCGCCTATGACGGGATTGCCGCAATCGGAGCCCTGATTAAAGCGGGCGGGCCGAAAGCGCTGACCCCGTCCGGCCTGACCCAAGGCGCGGGCTTTGTCGGCGTGAACGGGATTTTCCGCTTTATGTCCAACGGGATCAACCAGCGTGGCCTGGCGGTAGCCCAGATCGTCAACCAGCAGGTCACCATCGTCGACCCCGCCCCGCGCGCCTTTGGCGGTGCCGGGTTCTAAGCCGGTGAGCCCGCCCCAGCCCGCCGTGGCCAAAACCGGCGTCTTGCGGGTGGAACCGCTGCTTTTGCCAGCCGAAGCCGTGCTGGATCTATCCGCACTGCGGGCCGATGTCCGTATGACCTGCGCAGGGCAACCCGAGCCTAGGGCCGCGCGCAGCGCAATTTCTCAGGTGCTGGCCGCAGCCAAATTAACCGGCAACACAAAACTGGCGGAGGCGTTCGGCTCCGACCCGCGCACCGCTTTGCCGCTGACCCGGTCACAGGCGCGGTTGACCGACGATCTGGTGCATCTGGCGTTCGAGGCGGCGCAGGCCTTGTATCCTCTGGCGATCACAACGGACGCAGAACGGCTTTCTGTGATTGCGGTCGGTGGCTTTGGCCGGTCCGAAATGGCGCCGCACTCCGATGTCGACCTGGTTTTCCTGCACCCTGCCAAAATTACCCCGCGCGCCGAAAGCGTGATCGAGGCGCTGCTTTATATCCTGTGGGATCTGAAACTGAAGGTCGGCCATTCCAGCCGCACGGTGCGCGATTGCATCCGTCTGGGGCGCGAGGACATCACCATCCGAACCGCCCTGTTGGAACATCGCCAGATTACCGGCGACACCGGTTTGGCCACGGAACTGGACGACAAACTGTGGTCCGAGCTGTTCCGCAACACCGGCCGTGAGTTCATCGAGGCGAAGCTCGCCGAACGTGCCGAACGCCACAAGCGCCAGGGCGGTCAGCGCTATGTCCTTGAGCCCAATGTGAAAGAAGCCAAGGGCGGCCTGCGCGATCTGCAAACCCTCTACTGGATCGGCAAGTATCTGCACCGGGTTTCGTCGGCTGAGGGTCTGGTGGGGGCGGGACTTTTGACCGCCGAAGAATTTGCCATCTTCCGCCGCGCAGAGAATTTCCTGTGGGCGGCCCGCTGCCACATGCACTACATCACCCAGCGCGCCACCGATCAGCTGACCTTCGATTTGCAGGTCGAAGTCGCGGAACGGATGAACTACCGCGATGCCGGGGGCAGGCGGGCGGTCGAACACTTCATGCAAGACTACTTCCGCCATGCCACCCGCGTGGGCGAACTGACCCGGGTGTTTCTCACCGAATTGGAAGCGCGCCACGTCAAGCCGGAAGCCCGGCTGATTGGCTTTCTCAACCGCCGCAAAGTCGCGCCAGGCTACCATCTGGTGCAGGGCCGGATCGACGTTGTGGACGCCCGCAAATTTCTGGCCGACCCGTTGAACCTGCTGCGGGTGTTTGAGGAGGCTTTGCGGTCAGGCTATCTGCTGCATCCCAACGTCATGCGCCTGATCGCGGCCAATCTGACCCTGATCGACGACACAATGCGTGGAGATCCGGCTGCGGCCAAGGTCTTCCTCCGCCTGCTGCTTGACCACGGCAACCCAGAGCGCGCGCTGCGGCGGATGAACGAACTGGGCGTGCTGTCGGCCTTTATCCCCGACTTTGAAAACATCGTCGCGATGATGCAATACAACGTCTACCATCACTACACAGTTGACGAGCACATCATCCAATGCGTGTCCTGCCTTGCCCAGATTGAACGCGGCGAACTGCTGGAGGAGTTGCCGGTCGTCTCGCGCATTCTAAAAGCCGGGGTCAATCGGCGGGTGATTTATCTGGCCCTCTTGCTGCATGACATCGGCAAGGGCCGGCCAGAAGATCATTCGATCATCGGGGCGCAGATCGCCCGGCGGATTTGTGCGCAGTTGGGTCTGACGGTTGAAGAGACCGAGACCGTCGAATGGCTGGTACGCTATCACCTGCTCATGTCCGACATGGCGCAGAAGCGCGACGTGGGCGACCCGCGCACGGTGCGCGACTTTGCCAAGGCGGTCGAAACCCGCAAGCGGCTGGATTTGTTGACGGTTCTGACGGTCTGTGACATTCGGGGCGTCGGTCCGGGCACCTGGAACAACTGGAAAGCGATGCTGCTGCGGCAGCTTTACCACCAGACCGCCGAGGCGCTGGAGGGCGGGCTCGAAACCTTCAACCGCGAGCGTGCGGTGGGCGAAAGCCGCGCGGCCCTGCGTGCCCGCCTGTCGGATTGGACACCGGCGCACCTGAATGTGGAGGCCGCCCGCCACTATGACCCCTATTGGCAGGGCCTGACCACCGACACCCAAGAAGCCTTCGCCCGCCTGCTGCTCGACCTGAAAGACGACGAGATCCGCATCAGCCTGCAGCCCGAACCGCAGCGCGATGCGACGCGCGCGTGCTTTGCCTTGGTTGACCATCCGGGGATTTTTTCGCGGCTGGCCGGGGCTTTAGCTTTGGTTGGGGCCAATGTGGTCGATGCGCGGACCTATACTTCAAAAGACGGCTATGCCACCGCTGTGTTCTGGATTCAGGATGTCGAAGGCCATCCCTATGAAGTCTCTCGCCTGCCCCGCCTGCGCGGCATGATCGACAAGACGCTGAAGGGCGAAGTGCGGCCCCGCACAGCTTTGGCGGACCGCGACAAGATGAAAAAGCGTGAACGCGAGTTCCGCTTTCCGACGCATGTGACTTTCGACAATGAAGGCTCCGAGATTTACACGATCATTGAGGTGGACACCCGCGACCGGCCCGGTTTGCTGTACGATCTCACCCGGACACTGGCCGCCAGCAACATTTACATCGCCTCTGCGGTCATCGCGACCTACGGGGCGCAGGTCGTGGACGCGTTTTACGTCAAGGACATGTTCGGGCTGAAACTGCACGCCAAGAACCGGCAGGAAAGTCTGGACCGAAAACTGCGGCAGGCGATTGCCGAAGGCGCTGAACGGGCGCAGGGGTAGCATGAGCCACTTAACCGTAGCCTGGTTCGCGAAAGCAGACCCGCAAAACCTGCGCCAATTTCCTATCCGCTTTTGGCGCGAGATTTAGAGCAATGACGGTGCAACTGCCTAACCCACAGACCGACTCGATGCTGAGAAGAAGAAGGTATCTTGCGTATCTTCTGATCTTGGTGGTGAGTTTCTTTGTCCTAAATCGGGATCAGATCTTCGGTCGCGGCGAAACTGACTTCGTGGTGCTTGAGGCGGGAATCCCAGAATACTGCTACTCTTCCCAGACAGTCCTGAGGATTGGCAGTCAACGCAGTTCTCTGCCAGACTGGCCACAGCTTGGGTACTGCGGAGCCATTCAAACTGATCACGGTGCTTTTCAGGTGATCGAAGATGGCATGATCATACTCGGCTCTCAAAGCCGTTCCGACATTGTCAGAAAAATCCGTCCCGGATGCGCGTATCAGGCGCAATTCATCGGGTTGGGCACGACACCTAAGCGTGGGGATACCATCTGGGTCCATGTCCAGCCTATCATCTACGCGGTGACCGAACCCGCGCCATGCAAATAAACAGAAGGCCGCAACACATATATGAAACCCCCTAGCCTTGTCCGCAACATCCTCACCGTCGGAGGCTGGACGCTGGTGTCGCGCGGCACCGGCTTTGCGCGTGACGTGATGATGGCGGCCTATCTGGGCACCGGCCCGGTGGCGGAGGCGTTTCTTGTAGCGTTTTCTCTGCCCAACATGTTCCGGAGGTTCTTTGCCGAGGGCGCCTTCAACATGGCCTTCGTGCCGATGTTCGCCAAAAAGCTGGAAGGCGGCGAGGATGCCACCGGCTTTGCCCGCGACGCGTGGAACGGGATGCTGGCGGTCTTGCTGGCCTTCACCGTCATCGGCACGCTGGCGATGCCGTGGCTGGTCTGGGCGATGGCCTCGGGCTTTGTCGGCGAACGCTTTGATCTGGCTGTAGAATTTGGCCGGATTTCGTTCAGCTATATCCTGTTTATCTCTTTGGTCGCCCTGCTGTCCGGCATTCTGACCACGCTTGGCCACTTTACCGAGGCGTCTTTGGTGCCGGTTTTGATGAACCTGGTTTTCATCGCCGCGATGTGGCTGGCGGTTTGGGCGGGCTGGGATATGGGCCAAACCCTCAGCTGGACGGTGCCGGTCACCGGAGTGGCGCAACTGGCGTTCACCTGGTTTGCGGCCCGGCGCGTGGGCTATACGTTCACCTTTGGCCTGCCGCGCTGGACGGCAGACCTGAAGCGGCTCGCCTTGATTGCCGGGCCTGCGGTGCTGTCGGGCGGCGTGGTGCAGATCAATATGTTGGTGGGGCGGCAGGTTGCCTCCTATACCGATGGTGCGGTAGCTTGGCTGACCTATGCGGACCGCCTCTATCAGTTGCCGCTTGGCGTGGTGGGGATCGCGATTGGCACCGTGCTGCTACCCGACCTGTCGCGGCGGCTGCGGGTGGGCGACAGCGAGGGGGGCAAAGCTTCGCTGAACCGGGGCGCGGAGTTTGCGCTGGCGATGACCCTGCCCGCCGCCGTGGCCCTGGTGGTGATTGCGGAACCGTTGTGCTCGGTTCTGTATCAACGCGGCGCGTTCAGTGCGGCGGATACCACGGCCACTGCTCTGGTGCTGGCGATCTATGGGGCTGGCCTGCCCGCCTTCGTACTGCATAAGGTGTTGCAGCCGCTGTTTTACGCGCGGGAGGACAGCCGCAGCCCGTTTTTGTTCGCCATCGTCTCGATGATCACCAACGCGGTGATGGCGGTGGGGATGATGCCTTATATCGGGTTTTCGGCGGCAGCTTGGGCCACGACCTTGTCCGGCTGGGTGATGGTCTGGCAGTTGTGGCGCGGCTCGCGCAAGATGGGGGATGAGGCGCGGTTTGATGCGCGGTTTCGCCAAAGATTGCCGCGCATTATCCTCGCCTCCGCCGTGATGGGTGCGGTTTTGTGGCTGGCAGCCAGTGGATTGGACCCATTTCTGCACCTGCACATCTGGCGCTATCTGGCGCTTCTGATGCTTTGCGCCCTTGGAATCGTTACATATTTTGGCACCGGTGCCGCGATTGGCGCGTTCCGGCTGTCTGATTTTACAGCGCTTCGGCGCAAAGCTCCGGCAGAGTGATTACCTTGCGCGGATGCGGGCCAAAACCCGGTCCCACCCGCCGGGGCTGACGGCAAACGACATCAGGAACCCGGTGGCAAAGCCCGCCACCTCGGCCACCCAATCCCAGCCTGCGCCCTGGTCAACACCGTAGGCGATCAGGGCAAAGGCGCCAAAAGCGATGCGGATGCCCAGCAGAAACCCGATAAGGCGGAAGGCGCGCAACTGGCCGGAACCCAGGATTTTTGCCCGCAACCAGTTGACGTAAGTAAAGGCGCCGATCAACCCATAGACCGGTGGGTAGCCGCCAATCAGGCCCGAATGGCTGTAAGGAATCGCGGTGTAGACCAGTGCAGCGGCCAGTGATGAGGTCACGAACACCGCCAGCACCGCCCACCAGCGGTACACTTCACCGACGAATTTCCCCAGCGCCAGCAACAGCACGATGACGAAAACCGCTTGGGTCACATCGAGGTGAACGAACGGATAGGTGAAGGGTCGGTACAGGCCATCTAACGGAAATTGCTGCACAATCAGCATCTGGCGCAGGTAATCGGGTGAGAAGGCAAAGTCCTGCACCGCCTGTGAACGCCAGCCAATTGCGGTCGGTCCGCCGACCAGTCCGCCCGCCCCGGCGCTGACCACCACCTCCATCGCGATCATCGGCAGAGCGAGCGCCCAGGTCACGGGGGGCAAGGGGTTGAGCGGGGCTTGGTTCGGGGGGGCTTGGTTCGGGGGGGCTTGGTTCAGGTCGGTCATCGGGCCTCTTCTTGGGGTTTGGTTGACGCCCCTGCCCTGCACAGATAAGGCGAAACGGTGGTTTTATCCAGATGGAGATCGTGATGGTTGAGCCGGTCCAAACGCCTCACCTCTACCCCAAGCGCATATTCTCGGGCATCCAGCCTTCGGGCGGCTTGACCTTGGGCAATTACCTTGGGGCGCTGAAACGCTTTGTCGAAAAGCAGGACGAGGGGATCGAGACGATCTATTGCCTGGTCGACATGCATGCGATTACCGTCTGGCAAGACCCGGTGAAGCTGCGCCACCAGACCCGGGAGGCGGCTGCGGGCTTCATTGCAGCGGGGATTGATCCTGCGCGCTCCGTGCTTTTCAACCAGTCGCAGGTCACGGCCCATGTCGAATTGGCGTGGATTTTCAACTGCATAGCCCGGATGGGCTGGATGAGCCGGATGACCCAGTTCAAGGACAAGGCCGGGAAAAACTCCGAGAACGTCTCACTGGGCCTGTTCGCTTATCCCTCGCTGATGGCGGCTGATATTCTGGCTTACAAGGCCACGCATGTGCCGGTCGGCGAGGATCAAAAGCAGCATCTGGAGCTGTGCCGTGACATCGCGATCAAGTTCAACAACGACTACAAGGTGGATTTCTTCCCGATTGTCGAGCCGGTGATTGAGGGGGCGGCTACCAGAGTTATGTCGCTGCGCGATGGCAGCCACAAGATGTCGAAGTCTGATCCCTCGGACCAGAGCCGGATCAACCTGACCGACAGCGCGGATGTGATCGCCAAGAAAATCCGCAAGGCCAAGACCGATATGGACCCGCTGCCCGACAGCGTGGCGGGGCTGAAGGATCGGCCTGAGGCGAAGAACCTTGTCAACATCTATGCGGCGTTGGCGGGGCATACCCCAGATCAGGTGATCAAAGACTTTGCCGGCGCGCAGTTTGGCACATTCAAACCGGCTTTGGCCGACCTTGCGGTCGCGAAACTGGCGCCGATCACGACGGAAATGAACCGGCTGATGCAGGACACCGCCGAGATTGACCGCATTCTGGGCGAGGGGGCGGCGCGGGCCGACAAACTCGCCCGGCCGGTGCTGGAACAGGTTTATGACATCGTGGGAATGATCCGCTCCAAACCGGTTTGAGACGGAAAAGCCCTGTGGTTTCTGCGTAGGTTTTCCGTAGTTTATCTGTAGTTTTTGCGTAGCTACACGGCGCGCGCGGGGTTCAGGTTTTGGTAAGGGAATTTCGCGCCCCGGAAGGCACGATTTTTCTGCGAAAAATCGGAGGGGATAACGCTCTTTAAGGCGGGGTGAACCCCGCCCTACGGCATCAACTACGGGATCAACATTGCGGTAGAGCGGGGTTGACCCCGCCACACCTTCACGGTGTCAGCGATTGGGCGGCCCAGCACTCCGTCGCACCCTTGCAGGCGACATTCGCGGTCATCGCGTCATGCAGCGCCTTTTTCTTGTCAGCCGACAAGCTGCCTGCGATGTTGTGCAGTTCCAAGGGATCGGCCTTCAGGTCGTAATAGCCGATGGTATCGGGGCTGTTCTGGTATTCGACATACATCGCCCCCGGCATCCGCATCGCGGTGTAGTCGGGCGGGTTGCCCGAGCGTTTGGCGGGCTTGTCGGGGTTGTTCGAGGTTTTGCCGTCATCGTGCCGATGTTCGACCAGCGCCACGCTGCGCCACGCCCCGCTGGCCTTGCCTTGCAGCAGGCCGGCCAGGGAATGGCCATCAACTTCCGGGTTGGCGGGCGAGCCGGACCATTCGGCGAAGGTCGGGTAAAAGTCGATGTTCATCGTTGTAGCGTCGATGGTCTTGCCAGCGGCAATCCCCGGCCCGACGATGACCAGTGGCACCTGAATGTCGGTGTCAAACGGGGTCTGCTTGCCCGGCATCAACGAATACTCGCCCATGTGATAGCCGTTGTCCGAGGTGAAAATCACATAGGTGCGGTCGGCCACGCCAAGCTCGGTCAGGGTTTTGCGCAAGGCACCGACCATGTCGTCGACGCCCTTGTCGGAGCGGACCCGGTTGCGGAAGGCATCCTCGATCTGGGGCCCATCGGTGGGATTAAGCGCCGGGATTTCCTTGAGCCAGCCGGGTGCCGCAGCATCGGGTCGGGCGTCATAGGATTTGCCGACCGGGTATTTGATTTCGGGGAAAGCATCTTTGTACCGGGCTGGGGGCACGTAAGGCGAGTGGGGCGAGAAGGTTGCCACCTCCAGGAAAAACGGTGCTGCGACGGATTTGCGCAGGAAGGCCTGGCCGAGGTCTGACAGTTCATCGGTCAGGTGCAAGGGCGAGCGGATTTGCGCGCCATCATGGTTCAGCGCGTAGTTGAAATTGGGGTAGCCGTTGCCCGCCACCGCCCACTCGCTCCAGCCCTGCGGGGCACCGTTCTGGTCGGGCAGATAGCCGTTGAGGTATTTGCCCATCATCGCGGTCTGGTAGAAGGCGTTGTGCAGTGGGATCGCAAAGCTTTTGCCATCGTCACCGTTCTGCATAAAAATTTCAAAGCCGCCGTTGGGCGGGTTGTTGGTAAAGACCTTGGAATTGTGCGGCAGCATGCCGGTGAAAATCGAAGTGCGCGACGGACAGCACAGCGAATCGGTCACGAAGTAATTGGTGAAGCTGGCACCGTCCTTCATCATCTGCGCGACGTTGGGCATCGACTTTTGCAGGATGTCCTGGTCGCCGGTCAAGAGGTTGAGCGAAAAGTCATCGACCAGCACCATGACGATGTTGGGCGGCAGGCTGGTTTGGCTGGCGGGCATGGCCTTGGCGGCGGTGGGCACGGTGGCGGCATCGGCCGCAGGCGCCAGTTTGCCGGAGGTTTTCTTGGTCTGGCTGGCTTTGCAGGCGGTGATCGTGGCGGCATCCATCGAGGGCAGGCCCGCGCTGCCGCCTTTGCCGTTCAGAATCGGGTCAAGGCAGTCATGCATCAGCGATTTGCCAGCGCCACCGCCCTTGGAATATCCGGCTTTGGTGCAGGCGTTCATGATCGGTTTGCAGGCATTGCGGGCCAAAGCCGGGCTGGCTGCAAACGCGCCAAGCGCGAGGGTCAGGATCAGGGTGGTCAGGATGGTGCGGGGCGACATGATCCCTCCAAGGTTGGGTTTGGTGCGGATCATGCGGCAAATCCGGCGGGCTGACCACTAACCTGGGTTGGCGGCACCGGATTATGACCGGGCTTTGGCAAGAAGCCGCCGTCGGGTGCCAAGCCAAACCGCGGGCCGGGCCGGGCGCGCAACTTCTGCGCCACTAAGGCCAGATCGGGTGGTGGGTCGGGGATTGGCGATCGACCCGCCGTCCCCACCATAGAGCCGCAGGTTGTGGTCAGGTTGGGTCAGACCCGCCGACCAGAATATAAAGCCGCAGTTTGCGGTCAGACTCAGCAAGGCGAGCCGCCCCTAGCGGGTTCATTTCAGATATTGGCGGGCGAGCATGGCGGCTTCGACCCGGTTTCTGACCTGCAACTTCTGCAGGATCGAGGTCATGTAGTGTTTCACGGTTTTCTCTTGCAGCTCCAACGCATCGCCGACCTCGCGGTTGGAGAGGCCCTTGGCGACCAGTTTGAGGATATCCTCCTCGCGTTTGGACAGGTCGGCCAAGGGGTTCGGCGGGGCGGGCGGGGTTTGCGGACGGCGCATGGCGACCAGCAGGCGACCGGCCAGCCCGGGCGAGACATAGGATCGCCCGGCCGCCAGTTCGCGCACGAGGTCGGCCAGTTCCTCGGCACCAACCCCTTTCAGGATATAGCCCAAAGCGCCAAGCTTGATCGCCTGCATCAGATCTTCATCGGCTTCCGATGCGGTCAGCATGGCGACACGGGGTGGGTTCTCCATCTGCATGATCCGGGCCAGAGCGCCAATGCCGCCGCCTTTGGGCATCGAGATGTCCAACAGCACCAAATCGGGCCGTTCGCGGGCGACCACCGCCGCCGCCTCCTCGCCATCCTTGGCCACGCCGACAATCGCGATGCCGCCCGCGTCGGACAGGCTGCGCACCAGACCGTCGCGGTAGATCGGGTGGTCATCGGCCAGCACCAGCCGGATCATGTCCATCATTCCACGCCCCTTAAATCCAGCACCATCCGCAATTCCGCACCTTGCCGCCGATCAAGCCGGTCGCCAAGGCTCAAAAGACCACCCAGACTTTCCACCCGACCGGCAAGTCCTGCAAGGCCAAGTCCAGTGATCGGCGCACCCTCCGCCACGCGGCCATCCCGGTAGGGCAGGCCCGGCCCGGCGTCGCGGACGCTGACGGTCAGCGTGGCATCCGCCTCCACGACTGCGACCTCCTGACCCTGGCCTGCGGCGTGGCGCCAGGCGTTGGTCAGACCTTCCTGCACCACGCGGCCGACACAGATTTTCACCGCAATCGGCAGGTCGTGGTCGGGCGGGACCGCCAAGGTCAGCCGCACCTCGCTTTGGGTGCGGGCGGCGTGGGCGTCGACCAGACCCTGAATCACATCGGCCAAAGGCCTGCGTTCAATATCGGGCAGCGACACCCCGCGCGAGATGTTGCGTATTTCCTGCATCGCCTCGCGCACAGCGCCTTCGATGCTGTCAATCTCGGTCTGCGCCTGCGGGTTCGCCTCGCGGCGCAGCGCATCGAGCCGCAGGGCGGCAAAGCCCATCAGTTGGGCCGGGCCGTCGTGCAGGTCAGCCCCGATCCGGCGCAGGGCCTGATCGTTCAACTGCGAAAACCGCGCGGCCGCCCCCTGCACCTTGAGCCTGAGCGTCACATTGCGCGCGGCCATGTCGGACAGGTCGACCAGTTGGCGGTCGATGATCCGGCTGCCGCGCAGAACGATGGCAAACAGGCAGCTCCCAATCGCCATCATCACCAGAACCACCGCCAGCCAACTGGTCAGCCGGGCTTTGGACAGGTCGGCCTTCAGTTGGGTGGCGTTTTCATAAAACTCGGCAATCGCTATGACATCACCGGTCCGGTGCGACCGGATCGGCGCATAAATCTGCAACAGGGGCAGCCCGAGCGCCTGTTCGGCGCGGTTTTCATCCTCGTCGAGCTTGTCAAATATCGCCACAACCTGCCCGGCCCACGCCTGTTTGATATCTTCGCTGCCCGGAAAGGTTCGGCCGATGATGGCGGCATCGGAGCTTGCCACGACCTTGGCGCCTTGGGTCCAGATTTTGAAGCTGACGACCCGGCGGCCCAGCGGCGTCATATAAAGCAATTGCGCTATCGCATCGGCATGTTGCGGCGCGAGGTGGTCGGAGGTGGCAAGATCCTGGATCAGGGGTCCGATGAAGCTTTCCATGTAAAGGG
>JAYTQA010000134.1:0-4632 GCA_043746955.1 bacterium
TGCACATCGTCGGCATTGATGTGCATATCGGCAGCCAGCTGACCGACCTCGCCCCGTTTGAGGCGGCGTTCCTCAAGGTCGCGGAGCTGACCGGACAGCTGCGCGCCGATGGCCATACGATCAGCCGCCTCGATCTTGGCGGTGGCCTCGGCATCCCCTACCAGCGCTCGAACGAGGCCCCGCCTTTGCCGCTCGACTACGGCGCCATGATCAAGCGCACGCTCGGCCACCTCGGCTGTGAGATCGAAATCGAGCCGGGCCGATTGATCTCTGGCAACGCCGGGCTGCTGGTCAGTCAGGTGATCTACGTCAAGGAAGGCGAGGATCGCACCTTCCTGATCCTCGACGCCGCCATGAACGACCTTGTCCGCCCCTCGATGTACGGCGCGCACCACGATATTGTGCCGCTGATCGAACCGGCAGCCGCCAGCCAAACTCAGGATTACGATGTCGTCGGCCCGATCTGCGAAACCGGCGACACATTCGCCAAATCCCGCCCATTGGCCCGGCTTTGCCAAGGAGATCTTGTGGCCTTCCGCTCGGCAGGGGCCTATGGTGCGGTGATGGCGTCGGAATACAATACACGACCGCTGATCCCCGAGGTTTTGGTGCAGGGGGATCACTTCGCTGTCATCCGCGCCCGACCAAGCTTTGACGAAATCCTGAACCGAGATACCATTCCTGCATGGCTCTAGGATTTCGTCCTGACGATTTTGCCCTGACAGGGCGGAGGCTATGACCGAAGACAAGCCCGCAGCGGCCCTGAAACGGATCGAAACCCCACTTCGCCTGACCCTGCTGGGGCTTTGGGCGGAACGGCTGTGCCGTGCGTTCTGGCCGTTGTGGACCCTGCTCATCACAGGGTTGGGGCTGGCCGCTTTGGGGGTGCAGGATCACCTGCCGCTGGAGGCGGATTGGTTTGGCCTGGTCTCGCTGGCGTTTGCCTCGGTCTGGGCGCTGGTCTACGGCTGGCGCGCCTTTCGCAAACCTACCCGCGAAGATGCCCTGAGCCGCCTGGACACCCGCTTGGCCGGCCGTCCGATCGCAGCCCTGCGCGACAGCCTTGCGATGGGGTCGGACGACACCGCCACCAAAGCCATCTGGGACGTGCACCGCGACCGCATGGCCAGCCGCGCCGCCGATGCCCGCGCGGTGGAGCCCGACCTGCGCCTGGCCTCCCGCGATCCTTATGCGTTGCGTTACATGGCGCTGACCGTGCTGGTGCTGGCACTGATCTTCGGCTCGCTGTGGCGGGTCGCCACCATCACCACGCTGCCCGCACCGGGTGGCCAAGGCCAAGCCGCTGCTGGCCCGGCTTGGGAAGGCTGGGCCCAACCGCCCACCTATACCGGCAAACCCGCACTCTACCTCGCCGACCAAAAGGACGAGGCGTTGCTTTTGCCCGCAGGCACCCGCATCCAGTTGCGCTTTTACGGCGCACCCGGCGCGCTGATCCTGGCTGAGACCGTATCGGGCCGCACCGACGTGCCCCCCGCCAGCCAGCCGGTGCAGGATTTCGTGATCAAGCAATCCGGTCGCCTTGCCATCGACGGCACCGGAGGCCGCGAATGGCTGGTCACCATCCTGCCCGACGTGCCGCCGACCATCACCCCCAAGGGCAAGATGGACCGCGACGCCGATGGCCGCTTCAAACAACCGTTCGAGGCGACCGATGACTACGGTGTGGTCAAGGGCGACGTGACCATCGCGTTGGACCTGCCGCTGATCAACCGCAAATATGGCTTGACCCGTGACCCCGAAGCCCGCGCGCCGGTGACACTCGATTTGCCGCTGACCATGAAGCGCGACCGCACCAGGATCGATCAGGTGCTGGTCGATGATCTGTCCAAAGACCTCATGTCCAACCTGGCCGTGACGCTCACCTTCACCGCCACCGATGCCGCCGGTCAAAAGGCCACCTCCCAACCGCTGCATGTGGTCCTGCCCGGCCGCAGGTTCTTTGAACCGCTCGCCGCTGCACTGGTGGAAATGCGCCGCGATCTGCTGTGGAACCGCAGCAATGCCCCGCGGGTGGTCGAGGTGCTGAAAGCCGTCACCAACAAACCCGAAGGCTTCGTGCCCGACCCCAAAGCCTATCTGCGCCTACGCGTAGCGATCCGGGAACTCGACGCCATCGCGGCCACGCTCGACCTCAAATCGCGCGATGATATCGCAGAGGAGCTGTGGCAGATTGCCCTGATGGTCGAAGACGGCACCCTGGCCTCGGCGTTCGAAGCGATGAAACGCGCGCAAGACCGGCTGGACGAAGCGATCCGCAATGGTGCCAGTCCGGCAGAGATTGACCGCCTGATGAAGGAAATGCGTCAGGCTCTGGACAATTACATGAAGCAGGAGGCGCAGAAAAACGCGCAGAATCCGGACGAGCCGAACCAGCCCAACGGCAAGACGATGCAGATGACCCAGGACCAGTTGCAACAGATGCTGGACAAGCTGCAAGAGCTGATGAAAGAGGGCCGCACTGCGGAAGCGCAGGCCCTGATGCAACAACTGCGCGATTTCATGAACAACATGAAGGTCACCCAAGGCCAGGGTCAAGGCCAGGGCGGCCCCGGCCAGCAGGCGATGAAAGACCTCGGGAAAACCCTGCGCGACCAGCAGAAACTGTCCGACGACAGCTTCCATGACATGCAGAACGGCGGGCAGGATGGCCAGAGCCAACCAGGTCAGCAAGGCAAACCCGATCCCAATGGCCAGTCAGGCCAAAACCCGGATGCCACCAACCCCGATGGCACCAACCCCGGCCAATCCCCGAATGGCCGAAGCCTTGCGGACCGCCAGCAGACGCTGAAAGACCGGATCAACCAGCTTGGCAGATCCGGCACCCTGCCGGGTGCGGGCGATCCCAAAGGCGAGGCCGGGCGCAAACAGTTGGGCGATGCCGGCCGTGCGATGAACGACGCCGAAAAGGCGTTGCGCGACGGCAACCTGCCGCAAGCGCTGGATAAACAGGCACAGGCCTTGGATTCGCTCCGGCAAAGCCTGAAAAATCTGGGCGACGCTCAAGCGCAAAGCCAGCAGGACCGCAACGCCAATGATGGCCAAGCCTCCAACCAAACCGCGCCGCAAGGCCAGCGCGACCCGTTGGGGCGCGACACCGGCGAAGGCACCCAGTTGGGCAGCGACCGCAGCCTGTTGCAAGGCCAAGACGTCTACCGCCGCGCACAGGAACTGCTGGACGAGATTCGCAAACGCGCCGGCCAACAAACCCGCCCGTATAAGGAACGCAGCTACCTCAAGCGCTTGCTGGATTTGTTCTGAGCCAAGCCTGATTTTTCGCAGAAAAATCGCCCGATCCGACGATTTTTCTGCGAAAAATCAGGCGACTTCAGCCTTTTGAGGTGCCTTCAAACCCGCGCAGCATCGCAATCAGCCCACGGATTTGGGTGTCAAGCCACAGCCGCGCCGCATCAATAGCGCCGACGTAGGCCGCAGCGACCCCGGTGAGGGCTGGCACCTTCTGCCCGATCAGGGGCGCAAAGACATACAGCGCCACGATGATCGCCGCAACCAGAACCAGCGTCAAAAACCCCGGGCCAAAACCGCCGCGCGCCTTCCGGGCAGCCTTGGTGGGAAACATCGTCTCGGGTTCCGCCGCCTCGGTGCGGCCCGAACTGGACCGCAGAGTGGAGTTGATCTCTTCAATTGCCGGGAACAGCTCCCGCCGGGGCCGGGCGGCGGCGGGCTGAAGGGTAGGATCAGCCTCGGCCTGCAACCGCGCTGCCCTGCGCAAATCGGCATCGGCACCGGGGTCCAGCCCCATTTCGGTTTGGGTTTCCAAACCGGGCGGCGCTTCGGCCCGCCGGGCCGTGGCTTCGCGCGCAGCCTCCTCGCGCAGAACGGCAAGCACCGTGTCATCAATATTGCGCGGTGCGGGCGCCGCCGTCGCGGCGGGTGGTTCGCGGACAACGTCCGCATCGGCATCAGCGGCAGGGGCAGGCGCAGGCTCGTCAATCAAGGAAGCCGCACCCGGCGCCACAACCCCAGCGTCGTGAACCTCAGCGTCATGCACCCCAGCGTCATGCACCTCAGCACCGTGGTCTTCGGCCCCTGAACCCTCCGCCACCGCAGGCTCGGCATTGTGACCCGCCAGAACCGCTTCAGGCTCCGGCCCCGCATCTGGCCCCGCATCTGGCACCGCATCAGGCACCGAAGGGCGCGCAACCCCGCCACCCCCGGCGCGCTGAGGCATCACGTCACGATGGGTCTGAAACCACGCATGACCGCAGTTTGAACATTGCACATCGCGCCCTGCCCGCGGGATGGCAGCATCGTCCACCTCGTATTCCGCGTCACAATTGGGGCACACCAAACGCATTTTATCCGTCCCGACGTTCTGTGGCTAGTTCGGAGGTCGTTGTAGCAAGTAAAGCGGTGTCGTCCAATGGTTTGTGTCCAAAGGCACACTCTTCCTGCCGGGTGCGGCCCTAATCCCATACAACGCCCGCAATCCCACACAAAGCGGTTAATCTTCCGCAGGGCGTTGAAACCCGGCCCCGGTTCAGCGATGGTGTCCGCGTTGCTTCACCGGGTCACTTCGCAGAAACGGAACCCAGACCTTGATCGCTTTTGACAATGCCGCCTACAGCTATGGCGGCGGGGAACTGCTGTCAG
>JAYTQA010000135.1:0-4626 GCA_043746955.1 bacterium
CAGCCCGTCTGGTCCATCCTCGCCCAACCCGATGATCGAAAGCCAAGGCTCAGCCATGACCCGCATCCTTGTTCTGGGAGGTACTACCGAAGCCTCCGACTTGGCGATAGCCTTGGTAAATCAAGGGATTGCGGGCATTTTCTCTTACGCAGGGCGCACCGAATCGCCACGCATCCAAGCCCTGCCCCAGCGGATCGGCGGCTTTGGCGGGGTCGAGGGCCTGGTGCGCTATCTGCACGCCGAGACCGTCACCCATATCGTCGACGCGACCCACCCTTTTGCGGCTCAAATGAGCAGCCATGCCGTTCAAGCCGCCAAAATCACCGGTCTGCCGCTGTTGGCGCTGGAGCGTGCACCATGGGTTCCGGCCACCAACGACCTCTGGCGCTGCGTGTCCGATATGACGGCGGCGGTTAACGCTTTGCCCGATGCGCCGGCCAGAATCTTTCTCGCCATTGGTCGCCTGCAACTTGAGGAGTTCGCCGTAAAGCCCCAGCATCATTACCTTTTGCGCCTTGTCGACCCAGCGGGCGCGCTGCCCTTGCCCGATGCCAAGGCCATCATCGCCCGTGGCCCGTTTACCTTTGAAGGTGATCTGGCGCTCCTCCAAAGCCAGCGGATCAGCCAAATTGTCGCCAAAAACGCGGGAGGAACCGGTGCGCGCGCGAAACTTGATGCCGCCCGCGCCCTGCAGCTGCCGATCATTATGGTCGATCGGCCTTTTGTGCCTGACCGACCCAAAGTTGCGACGGTGGCGGAGGTTTTGCGCTGGATTCATGGCGAAAACCTTGGCGTGTAGAGGTATTTTCCGACCCGCCTGGTGGCAGAACTGCCCAAGATCACCAGCGTGCGCATATCGGCCATTGCGGGCTCCGCTTCGGCCAAGGTCACCGTTAGCAGGCTTTGTTCCGGCATAGACACCGCCCGCGCAAAGGAGATAAGTCTTTCGTTGCCGCAGGTTACGCGCAAAACTTCAAGTGCTTTCATAAAGCCGTCCGGCCGGTTGACCGAGCGGGGATTGTAAAACGCCATTGCAAAATCGGCCTCAGCCGCCAGCCGCAGCCGGCGTTCGATCAACCCCCAGGGTTTGAGGTTATCCGACAGGTTGACACAGCAAAAATCATGGCCAAGGGGTGCGCCCAAAGCCGCCGCAGCCGCCAGCATGGCGGTAATCCCGGGCAGGACGTTGATCTCCAGCATGCGCGCCTCGGGCATGGTTTCCAGCGCTTCAAAGACGGCAGAGGCCATGGCAAACACGCCAGGATCACCTGAAGAAACCACCGCAACCCTTTGACCTTGCAGCGCCATTTGCAAAGCGCGGCGCGCGCGGTCAAGCTCGGCCCTATTGTCGCTGGCGTGCAGCGTCAGCCCCGCACGCGGTTTCACCCGTGCGACATAAGGCAGATATCCTACAATATCCGTGGCTTGGTCGAGCGCTGCGACGACCTCGGGCGTGACCATCGCCGCAGCACCTGGCCCGAGGCCCAGAATGTCGAGACGGCCGGTCATTCGGCGACCTCCGGTCTGCGGCCCTGACCGTGTACCAGCACGATTGCGAAATAGGCGCATTGCGTCGCATCCGCCTCGACCAGACGCTGGATCCGCTGGTCGGGCATCGTGCCGGATTCGACCAGCCACGCGGCTTCCAGCCTACCGGCAGCCAGCAAAGCGCGACGGATTTTCGGCAAATTGCGCCCGGTTTTCATCACGACCAAAGCATCGGCCTGGCCCATCAGGCGGGTCAGATCAGCCTCCGGCAGCGTGCCCATCAGCACCGTCAAGACGTCATCGCCCCAGGTGATCGGCATCCCGGTGGCCGTCCAGCAGCCCGACATTCCGGTGATGCCGGGCACAATCTCCATCTCAACAACGCCTTGCAAGCGGTTGTAAAGATGCATGAAAGAGCCATAGAAAAACGGGTCGCCCTCGCACAGAACAACGATGTCGCAGGTTTTGGCGAGGACCTGCAGCCGACCGGCCCAATCGTCGTAGAACCGCGCCAATGCGGCATTATAGGCAGGGCTGTCGAACCGAAGTTCGGTTGTGACCGGATATTCCATCGGGTGTTCCACCACACCTTCGCGCAACAGGCCTGCCACGATGCGCCGCGCCTGCCCGGCCCGCCCGGCCTTGCGAAAATAGGCGATCTGGACCGCCGAGGTAACCGCCCGATGCGCGCGCAGGCTCATCAAATCAGGGTCGCCGGGACCAAGGCCAACGCAGATTATCTTACCCATCCTACTCTTTCCGGCTCGCCAGGGCGTTCACTGCCGCCACCGCAATCGCCGAGCCCCCCAGTCGCCCGTCGACCACCAGCGCGGGCACTGGCGGCGCTGAAATCAGTGCGGCTTTTGATTCAGCGGCCCCGACAAAGCCTACCGGACAGCCAATGATCGCGGCCGGGCGCGGGCAAGATTCGTCTTGCAACATATTGAGAAGATGAAACAAAGCGGTGGGTGCATTGCCGATAGCCACCACACTTCCGGCAAGATAGGGCCGCCACAATTCCAGCGCCGCCGCACTGCGGGTGTTGGCCATTTGACGCGCAAGTTCCGGGACTTTTGCGTCTTGCAGGGTGCAAATCACCGGATTATGGGCCGGCAGCCTAGCGCGCGTGATGCCTTCGCTCACCATCCGGGCATCGCACAAAATCGGGGCACCAGCCTCCAGAGCCGTGCGCGCCGCGATCGCCATGCCGGGCGAAAATCGGATGAAACGCGCAAGATCGATCATCCCGGCCGCATGGATCATCCGAACCGCGACGACCTCTTCTTCCGGCGAAAAACGGCCAAGCTCAGCTTCTGCCCGGATCATAGCAAAGCTTCGCAGATAGATCGCAGCGCCATCGGTCTCATAATAGTACTGCATTTACATCGCCTTGCCGATAGTTTCTAATGTAATCGCCTGCGCCGGCACCACGAGCCCCACGCCGCCCGCGCGCCCATGAGGCAGCAGCGCGAAGCCCTCTGGCGTGGCCGACAGCGTCAGTTCCGTTGGGCCCGGATGCGCACAGCCCTTGCCGCAGCCGGAGACGTGCAAAAGCTTGCCAACCGGCACGGCAGGTGCGAGCCGCCGGGCGAGGTTGCGGGTCTCGTGCAAGGCCTGGGGGCAACCGGGCGCACCGGTGCAGGCCAAAACCCGAAGCCGCGGGTCTTGCGGGTCGGTGATCACGCCAGGCCTGGCGCTGATTGCAACGCCGGATAGCAAAATCATGCGCCAAGGGGTGATCCGGATTTTGGGACAAAGACCAGCGATTTCTGCCAGAAGTTCGGCCCGTAAACTCCCGAATTCAAAGCCAATAAGCGCCCCCATGGGTGTCACGCCGGGACCTGATTTTGGCGCCTGCGTCCCGGGTATTTTTGTGCTGTCAAACGGCAGCGCTTCGCGCAGCACATGCGCCGCCATCCGGCCCCGCCCCGCCACAACACCACCTGAAGCGACGAACCATTCGGCCATCCGCATCGCCGCTGCCACAGCGGTTTCAGGCGTCACCGACTGCCCGCCAACCATGCCATCGGCGCGCAAAATCAGACCCTGAGCACCCCGTTCAATCCGGATATCGGCGGATGTGTCGGCCAGCACGCGCGTCTCACCCACGTCAACCGCGAAACCAAATTTGTCGGGCAATTCCAATCTGTTACGCAGCGTTTCGTAGAGCGATTCCACCAGGCTGCGCACCTCATCTCCGGTCCAAAACGGGCTGATCACCACGTTGCGACCGCTTTCGGTGTGCAGGTCAGGGTCGATCAGACCGAGCGCGTCCAACTGGGCGATCAGCGGGCGATGGCTCGCCTCGGTCACGCCGCGCAGTTGCAGGTTCGCACGGGTCGTGAAGTCGATAATCCCATTGCCATACGACAGGGCCGCGCCAGCAATGCCGGTCAGTTGTGCCGCCGTCAACTCCGCCAGTCGCGGACGGATGCGTACCACCAGACCATCGCCGGATGGCATCGGGCGCAAGGCACCTGGGCACCAGGATTTAACGGCAAAATCAACCACTTGCAGCCTCAAGTTCATCCGCAATCGCGTTGCGCAGCGTGCGCCACAAACCGGCATCGCGCAGGCGCAGAAAGGTGGCTTGCAGGGCGGTCAGGGCCTGCGGATTGGCCGCGGCCATAAAGGCGCAAAGGTCGGCGCGGCCCAAAGTTGCCTGATGGTAAAGATCAAACAGATGCGGCGGGACGACCTGCGCCAGATGCGCAAAGGCGGCCAAATGGTCCAATGTGGCGGCAATTTCGGCGGCACCGCGAAAGCCGTGGCGCATCATCCCGCTCGCCCAGTCGGGGTTGGCTGCGCGCGCACGCACAACGCGGGCGACCTCCTCGCTGAGCGTGCGCGCATGGGGGGTATCTGGCCGGGTTGCATCTATGTGGTACAGCGTCGCTGGTGCCGCGCCAAGACGCGCCATGGCGGCGGCAAAACCGGCTTCGTGGGCGGCATAATCTTGCGCCAAAAGCAGGTCCGTCTCGGCAAGGTCTTGAGAATGCACGAAACTGTCGGCGCTGTGCAGGCGGATTTCCAACGCAATCCGCGCCTCACGGCTTTGGCCATCCGCACCAATCGCCCAGGACGAGGCATGCAGCCAAGCCTCACCAGCCGCCAGACGCGCGGCATCGGAGAAATCGT
>JAYTQA010000136.1:0-1704 GCA_043746955.1 bacterium
GCGGCCAATCCCGGCGATGATCACGGTGCCGGTCTCGTCAATCTCATCGGGTTGTTGTTCGGGCTGGCGGGCGGCAAGCCTGCGCGAGATGGCGTCATAGGCCAGAAACAGCAACGGCGTCAGCAGCATCGACAGGCTGATCACCAGCTGCGCCATCTGGGCATCCGGCGCGGGCAGCGCGCCTTCGCTGCGGGCAAGGGTGATGATCAGAAAGCCGAACTCGCCGCCCTGCGCCAGACCCAGCGCAAACAGCGTGCGGTCGCGCGGCTTCAGCAGGAAGATGCGGGCGACGATGTTCAGGACCACCACCTTGATCAGGATCAGCCCGGCAACCAGGGCGACGACCGTCAACGGCTGCTGGATCAGCACGGCAAAGTTGATGCCGACCCCGACGGTCATGAAGAACAGGCCCATCAGCAGGCCCTTGAACGGTTGCAGATCGGCCTCCAGCTGATGGCGGAATTCGGAACTGGCCAGCACGACGCCAGCGACAAAGGTGCCCAGCGCGGGCGACAGGCCGACGACCATCATCAGGAACGCGATGCCCAGCACCATCAGCAGCGAGATGAAGGTCGACATTTCCGGCAGCCGCGCGGCATGGACAAAGCGAAAGATCGAGCGCGACAGGTAATGCCCGGCCAGAATGATCAGCGCCACGATCGCCAGCGTCAACAGCGTGACCCCCCAGGCCGGCAGGGTATGGACCAGGTTGATCAGCGGCGCCGCAACGCCGGTCTGGCTTGGCTCGACCGGTGCTGTCACCATGCCAATCGCCAGCAGCGGCATCACCGACAGCATCGGCACCACCGCCAGATCCTGGGTCAAGAGCACCGAAAACGACGCGCGGCCACCCGGCGTGCGCATCAGGTTCTTCTCGGTCAGGGTTTGCAGCACGATCGCGGTCGACGACAGCGCCGCCAGCATGCCGACAACAACCGCCACCTGCCACGCCGCGCCAAAGGCCAAAAGCGCCGCCGCGACCGCCAGAATGGTCAGCCCGACCTGCAAGCCGCCCATGCCGATCAGCTTGGCCCGCATGTCCCACAGCGTCTTGGGCTCCAGCTCCAGCCCGATCAGAAACAGCATCAACACCACGCCAAACTCAGCGAAATGCTGCAAATCGCCGGTTTCCGCACCGGCCAGGCCCAGAACCGGCCCCATCAGAATGCCCGCAGCCAGATAACCCAGAACCGAGCCCAGCCCCAGACGCACCGACACAGGCACCACCAGCACGGCCGCACCCAGATAGATCGAGGCTTGCAGAAGGAAGCTTTCCATACTGGTCTTTCAATGGGTTAGGTGAATTGTATCAATTTGACGGGTGGCGCAAATCCCGCGCGCAATATCACATCATGCGGTGACGAATGAAAGACGCGCGGCTGAAAACCCGGTCCGTCCATCGCAAATAGTTCAGAGCGTCGGCAGTGACAGCGTGACCATCCGGCCACCCTTTTGATATTGCACGGCATTGGCGGTGATCGCGGCGACGCGGCCACCGTCCAGCGTGTCACCGACCACGATCTTCTTGATGCCGCCGCCAGACTGGCGCACCATGGCATAGCGCTGCGACGCGCTGCCAAACACCCCGATCAGCGCGACCCGCGTCAAGCTCAGCGCATTCTTGGTGGTCGCTTGCTTGGCCACCGACGCGTTGGTCGGCAGACGCGGTGCCGGTGCCTCGGCAGTGACATCCGGTTCGGCCTG
>JAYTQA010000137.1:0-4604 GCA_043746955.1 bacterium
TAGCACGGCATTTGCCAACTGCGATCGGTTAGCGGCAGAGGTCTGGGTCAAATTCATCATCTTCTCCTGTCACCGTCCCACCCGACGGCCGTGTTTCACCCCGCAAGGCCGGTCTCCTGACTCACGGGTCACAGCAGCCTGCCGCCTTCCCAACGGGTGCCCGTCAGTGGCATTTGGAGGCCGCTCGCCGCATACAGTCGCGGGGGCGGTTGCGGTTTGGGGTGCCGGTTCAGGTCCACCCGTCCGCATTCCCGTTTCAGTCCCGGCGCTTTGCGCATAGGACACCTTGCCACACCAGTTGGCAGGGAAAGCCGCCAAGGGTCAAGGGGCGAAAGCGGCAGGTTAGCGGTGAAGGCGACATTTCAGCCGGGTATTCGGGCGATCACCTTGGTTCGCAGCGCCCCGAAAATCCGCGCATCCGCAAAGCTGCCGTCCGGTGAGGCGAGGTAGGCGCGGGCGAAGGTGAGGATAGCCGCCATGTCGGATTGCTCAATCTCGCCAAATAGATAGGCGGTCTTGCCTGCTGCGCGAAAAGCCAGCGTCGAGGCTCTGGTACAGCCCGACATACACGCGGTCCGGGTCACGATGTAGCCGTCGACCCGCAAGTTTTCTGCGAGCAAGCTCTGCCCGAACGGACACGAGGCACATAGCGTCAGAACATGGCTCACGGTGCGTCCATCAGCGGGCCGATCAGGATCAGCGCGGGCCCGTCACTGGCATTGGCCAGGGCGGCACCCAGGCTTGCGACCGTCGCACGGGTTAACCTTTGCGTCGGAGTCGAGACACTTTCCGCCAGCATTGCCGGGGTGTCAGGCGGCAAGCCCGCTAAGATCAGCTGTGAAGAAAGCCTCGCAAACGTCCGTTTTCCCATGAAAATAACGGTTGTGGCCAAAGGGTCGGCCAAGGCCGCGATGTTCAGATCCGGCGGCAAAGCACCGGTTACATCATGCCCGGTGATGAACTGCACCCGCCGCGCGGTTAACCTGCGGCTCAGCGGGATCCCTGCCGCCGCCGCCGCCGCACTGGCCGAGGTCACGCCGGGGATGATCTCGAAGCCCAGACCCGCCGCACGGCAGGCGTCGATCTCCTCCTCCAGCCGACCAAAGAGGCCGCAATCGCCGGATTTCAGCCGCACCACCAGACCACCGGCATTGGCATACTCGACCAGCAACCGGCTCACCTGATCCTGCTTGGGCGAAACCCGCCCGGCCCGCTTGCCCACCGCCACAAGGTCCGCGCCAGCCTTGGCATGAGCGAGAATTGGCCCCGCTGACAGGTCATCAAACAGCACCGCATCCGCCGCCTCGATCCGGCGCAAGGCCTTGATTGTCAACAGTTCCGGGTCGCCGGGACCGGAGGATACAAACGACACGAACCCGCTCATGCCGCCGCCGCAATCAGGTGGAAATACGACCCCGACACCTGGCCACGGGTGCTGCCGGTCTCGGTAACTTCGACCCCTTCGGCATCCAGAACCCGGGCCAGCGGCGCATCGGGCTGTTCCAAAATCGTGGAATAATGAAACTCATGGCCGCGCAGCCGGCTACCCGCGCCATGGCCCGGCATCGGTGCGGCCAAGGTCGCCAACCGGTAGCCCAGATGCATCCGCCGCACCGCAAAACTGGTCACGAGGCCCAAAAGTCCGGCCATCCGGTGCCGTTGCCCCGCCTGATCGACCAGTGCCTCGCCCAGCACCATATAGCCACCGCATTCGCCGTGGATCCTGCCGCCAAAGCCGTGCAGACCGGCGCGAAAACCGTCGGCACTGGCCAACCGCCCGGCGTGGAGTTCGGGATAGCCGCCCGGCAGCCAGCAGACGTCAGCCGGCGGCGGCGGTTCGTCGGCGAGCGGGGAGAAGGTCAGAATCTCGGCCCCCGCAGCCCGCCAACCGTCGATAAGATGCGGATAAATAAAGGAAAACGCTGCATCCCTTGCGAGCGCTATCCGCTGCCCCGGCGGTTGGGTCCGCAAGGGTGCGCCCATGGGCACCGGCGATGCAGCGGCCAGAACCGCGTCCAGTTCGACATGGGCCGCGACCAGATCCGCCGCAGCGTCCAGCAGTTTGTCGAGCCCCGGCAGTTCCTCGGCCTGCACCAGCCCCAGATGCCGTTTTGGCAGTTCAATTGCGGCCAATCGCGGCAAAGCGCCCAAAACCCGGATGCCCGCCGCCTCGATCCCGGCGCGCAAGAGCCGCTCGTGGCGCGGTGAAGCGACCCGGTTCAAGACCACCCCGGCGATCCGTAACCCACGGCGAAAGCTCAACAATCCCAACGCGACCGCCCCCGCCGTCTGCGCCTGACCCGAGGTGTCGATCACCAAAACCACCGGCCAGTCGAAGTGCAGCGCCAGATCGGCCGTAGCCCCCCTGCCCCACGCGCCCGCCAAAGCCACCCCGTCATGCAGCCCCATCGAGCCTTCCGCGATCACCAGATCGGCCCCATTCGCCTTGCCCAACAGACCGGCCACCATGGCTTCGGTCATCGCCCAACTGTCCAGATTGAACGACGCCCGCCCGGTCGCCGCCCGATGAAACGCCGGGTCGATATAGTCCGGCCCAGATTTGAAGCACTGCACTTTGAGACCCCGCGCGGTCAACGCCCGCGCCAAGCCGAGGGTCAGCAAAGTCTTGCCGCTGCCCGAGCTTGGCGCCGAGATGATCACGCCGCCGGTCATTCCGGGAACCTCGGGTCCGTGCCGATCGGGCGGAAGCGGCGGTCGTAATCCTTTGCATATAAACGACTTTCCGCAAAGTCTTCCGCTGCAAGCGCGCGCCCGACCAGGATGATCGCAGTCCGGTCGATCTCTGGCCCAACCGCGGCTTCGATGGTCGAAAGCACCCCACGCACCACGCGCTGATCCGGCCAACTCGCCCGCCAAACCACCGCGACCGGGCAATCCGGCCGGTAAAATGGCACCAGTTCCGCCACCACCTGACCCAAGGCGTGGATCGACAGATGCACCGCCAAAGTCGCCCCGGTTGCGGCAAACGCCGCCAGCGTCTCCGGCGCGGGCATCGGCGAGGCGCGACCGGAAGTACGTGTTAAAACAACGCTTTGCGCCACGCCGGGCAGCGTCAGTTCCAGCCCAAGTGCGGCGGCAGCGGCCGCAAACGACGGCACGCCGGGTGTCACATCATAGGCAATCCCCAAAGCGCGCAGCCGGCGCAGCTGCTCGCCCATCGCCGACCAGATCGACAGATCGCCGGAATGCAGCCGTGCCACGTCCAGTCCCGCTGCATCGGCGGCACAAATTTCGTCGATGATGGCGTCCAGCGACAGGGTTGCGGTGTTCACAATCCGGCAACCGGGCGGGCAATGCGCCAGAACGCCCTCCGGCACCAACGACCCGGCATAAAGGCAAATCCTTGAACTTGCGATCAAATCCCGCCCGCGCAAGGTCAGCAAATCCGCAGCCCCCGGCCCTGCACCGATGAAATGCACCGTCATGGTGCCGTCTCCGCCAAGGCCGCCACAGCCATCCCGTCGGGTGAGGTCCGCCGGCCCACCACCAAGCGGGCGCCAGGCCCGGCTGCCGCAAGTGCCGCGGCTTCTGCGACCGACCCGGTGCCATATACCGCCATCACCCGCACCGATCCTTCGACGCCTTGAGCCTCCAGTGCGGCGCGAGAAACCGCATGAACTTTCACGGCTAACCTGCGGGCAAGCCTTTGTAATCCCGGTTCATGTACCTTATCTTCCGCCGTGGCCAACGCCTCAGCCGCGCCGACCAAAGCCAGTGCCGCCGCCAGACTTTCCGCCGAGGCACCCCGCCTGAAACCCAGTCCGGCAATCCTCATTTCGCAACACTCCACTGCACAATCGGCCGCGCCGCCTGCCAGCCCCGCTTTGACCCCAAAGCCCCGGCTTCAGCCAGATCAATCCGCAGAAGTTGACCACCTTTAGCCGCCTGCCAGCCATAAAGCAGCGCCTCGGTCTCCAGGGTGACCACGTTGATTACCAGACGCGCGCCCGGTGGCAAGGCCGTCCACACCGCCTGCACCAGTGCCTCACTGGCCCCGCCGCCCACGAACACCACGTCCGGAGAAGGAAGTTCTGGAATGATATCAATCGCATAGCCTTGATGCAGCTGCCAGCGATGCGCCACACCGAAGCTCTCCGCATTGCGCCTTGCGCACGCCGCCCGACCGGCGTCGGCCTCAACCGCATGGGCCAGACTGCCGGGTGCGCACAGCAAAACTTCGATCGAGACACTGCCCGAACCAGCCCCCAGATCCCAAAAAACCTCACCCCCACGCGGCGCAATCGCCGACAGCGTCAGCGCCCGAACCGCCCGTTTGGTGATCTGGCCATCATGGTCAAACAGATCGTCCGGCAGACCAGAGGCGCGGGGAATCCCCCGGCCAACGCATTCGACAGCCACGGCGACAGGCGCGTAAAACGTTGCAGTATCCGCATGTTGCGCGATGACCCTCACGTAACGCTCCAGTGGCCCGCCCAAGTGTTCCAGCACATGCAGGTCGGACAGACCAAAGCCCTGCGCGGTCAAATAGGCGGCCAACTCGGCCACTGCAGCGCCGTCGCGCACCAGACAAATCACCCGTTGCCCGCGCGCCAAAATCCCGCGCAACCGCGATAAAGGTGCTG
>JAYTQA010000138.1:0-12155 GCA_043746955.1 bacterium
ACCCATTTCGGCCGGGTCTTTTCCTGCCGACTTGGGGTTTCCTGCGACGTCGTTCAACCTCAACGGGCAAGGATTGCCGAGGCGGATCGCCGGTTCCGCCAACCCTCGCCCAAGCGCTTGCCCGCCGTCTGTCGCCATTCTTAACCTCAGGGCTTGCTTTTCTGGCAAAAAGGGTGCAATAGACCCCGGCGAAACGCTAATCATCGACCCTGTTTGGCTACGGCTACAGCTCTCGATCTTGACGTGACTGCGCCGGGCCATCGCATTCCTGCGGATGGCAGACCAAACAGGAGACGACACGATGGCCAAGGGCACCGTGAAATGGTTCAACGCTACCAAAGGTTTCGGCTTTATTGCTCCGGAAGGCGGCAAGAAGGACGTGTTTGTCCATATTACCGCCATGGAACGTGCTGGCATCCGTCAGCTGGCTGATGGCCAGGCCGTGACGTTTGACATCGAAGCTGGCCGTGATGGCCGCGAATCGGCGATCAACCTCGCTCTCGCATAAGCTTTCGGGCGCAGGCTTTCGGGCATAAGCTTTCGGGCATAAGCTTTCGAGCATAAGCTTTCGGGCATAGACTTTTCGCTCCAGGGCGAAAGATTGAAAGGGGTGGCTTTGGCTGCCCCTTTTGCATTTTTCGGTGTGGCGTTGGGTGGCGGGAGCTTTAAGGTTCGGCGGTCAACGGAGGCCTTTGCATGCAGCACAACCGGATTGACCTGATCCGGCCCGATGCGCCGGAGCTGGCGGCGGTGGGGCCGCACAAGGTCGGCGTCAAAACCCTGCAACTGGTGAACCCCGGTCAGGTCGATGTGCTGGCGTCTGGTGCCCTGAAGGCTGCAGCATGGGTTGACCGCAAGCTGGTGGTGGAGGTCTGGTATCCGGCGGTTCGGGCCACCGTGCCCGGCGGCCGCTATGTGACGCTGTGCCGGGATGGGCGGACCGAAGTGGTGCTGTACGGGCAAGCGGCGCGCAATGCGGAGGCTTTGGCGGGCGATTTTCCGCTGGTCATCCTCAGCCACGGCTACCCCGGTAACCGGATGCTGATGAGCCATCTGGGGGAAAACCTGGCCTCCAAAGGCTATGTCGTGGCCAGCATTGATCACCTCGACAGCACCTATGATGACCCGGCGTACCGGGGAGGGCAGGCGTTTGGATCGACCTTGGTCAACCGGCCGTTGGATACGACGTTTGTGATCGGGGCGTTGGGTGCCACCCGCGTCGCGATCATCGGCTATTCGATGGGCGGATATGGCGCGTTGATATCGGGCGGCGCGCAGGTGTCGGAAGTGGCGATGGAGAGTGAGCCGCTGGTCGCGCGGCACCGGGGCGCGGTCGCAGACCCTCGGCTGAAGGCGATCGTGCCGATTGGGCCCTGGGGACGGAAGCGCGGGGTTTGGGATGCGGCAGGGATGGCGGGCCTGTCGGTGCCCGCGGTGATCCTGGCCGGTGGGCTTGACGAGGTGTCAGGCTATGCGACGGGCATGCGCAAGATATTCGCAGAGGCGGTGCGGGTGGAGCGGCATTTGCTGACCTTTGACGGCGCGGGCCACAATGCGGCAGCGCCCTATCCGGCCCCGGTCGAAAGCTGGGCCGCGGTACCGGGCTTGGACTTTGTGCCTTTCGCTCACTACGCCGATCCGGTCTGGGACACGCTGCGGATGAACAACGTGGCCCAGCATTTTGTGACCGCGTTTCTGGCTGTGCATCTGAAAGGCCAGGTCGGACAAGCGCGGTATCTGACCGCAGATTTTGCTGGTTTTGTGGAAGGAACCGCGCGCGGCTTGCGGTTCGAGACGGCTTTTGCGGGCTAAAGACCGGCCCGGCGGGGATCATGGACGCAAAAAGCCTCCGCATAGCGGAACTCTTCAAGGTTGGGGGTGGCACCAATCCGGTCCACCACCGCGAACAGGCCGGGGGCGTGGAGGGGGGTCAACACGCCATGCCAGGTGCCGCGGTGCAGGTTGATGCCTTGCGCGCCGTTGGTGAGAAAGGCGCGGGGCGTGTGGGCCGGGCTTTCGGCGACGATGACGAGGAAGGGATGCTGGGTCATCGGCAGGAAGGCTTGGGAGCCGTCTGGATGACGCTCGATCAGATCGAAGCTGTAGGGCAAGGTACGGGGTTGGGCGTTGAAGATCGAGATGCCGGGGCGGGCGTCGCCGCCATTTTCCGAACCGGTATCGAGTTTCGCGCGGTCGTGGTGGCGCTGGCAGAGCCCAGCATTGATCAGGCGATACGGGCCAGTGGTGTCGAGCACGTCGCCAAACCGGGCGAAAGCGGCTGCGGTCAAGGGTTCGGTTACGAGGCTGCGCATCGGGGCAGATTGGCGGATTGCGCGGGGTGCTGCAATCGGGGACTTCACGCGATTTCACGCGCGAAATGTAGGGCACTTGGCAGCGGCGGCATGCGTGCTAACTGTCTTCAAAAGCGGAGGTATGCTGATGGAACGGGCATTGGTAATCGGTGCGACCGGGGGAATTGGGTCGGCGTTGCTGGCTGCTTTGCAGGCCAATGGCGCAGAGGTCACCGGTCTTTCGCGCAGCCAGGACGGGCTGGATGTGACGGATGAGGCGAGTGTCGCGCGGGTTTTGAGCGCCTTGCAGGGTCCGTTTCACACCGTGTTCGTGGCGACCGGCGCGTTGGAGTTGGATGCTTTCCGCCCGGAAAAGGCGCTGCGCTTGGTCAGTGGCAGCGCACTTGCAGCCTTGTTTGCGGTGAACGCCGCAGGCCCGCTTTTGGTGCTGAAACATGCGCTGCGGCTGATGCCGCGCGATGAACCCTGCCGGTTCGCGGCGCTTTCGGCGCGGGTGGGCTCGATCAGCGACAATGGGTTGGGCGGTTGGTATTCGTACCGGGCGGCGAAGTCGGCGCTGAACCAGTTGATCCACACCGCAGCGATTGAGGTTTCGCGCAGCCACAAGCAGGCGGTTGTGGTGGCGCTGCATCCGGGTACGGTCGATACCGGTCTGACCCGAAATTACCGGGGCGACCATGTGGCGCTGCCGACATCCGAAGCAGCGGCACATCTGTTGGCGGTGTTGGCCGGGCTGACCCCGGCGCAAAGTGGCGGTTTCTTTGATTGGCAAGGTCAGCCGGTGCCGTGGTAACCTCGCGCCGCCGGTTCGGGTCGCGCGCGATCAGGCATCGGCGCAAGTTTCCGGCGCGCCTGATCTCCTTAAGTTTCTGATCTGAAACCGGTGGTTTAAGGCAGCAGACCAAAGTCTGAAAACTTCAGCGGCCTTGGTCGTAAACTGCGGTTTAGAGCCAAATAGCCCGGGCGGCACCCCACGCATTGAACCTGCGGTCAATTTCAAAGCGACCCAAAACCCCGCATCGTCACGCCATAGCCACAACTGTCAGTGGCCAGGCAATGGGTAAGGACGACAAGATGAAAAAGCTTCTCTTCACCACCGCGGCCCTGATTTTGGCCGCCAGTGCCGCCACGGCGGCGATCACCGCAGACCAACTCTCTGCCGCTTATCAGGCCAAGGGCTATACAGCGATTGAGGTTGTGACCGGCCCAAGCCAGATCACGGTTGACGCCACCTTTCACCAGACCAGGGTCGAGGTGGTTTATGACATAGCCTCCGGTGCGATCCTGTCGCGGAACCAGTCGCGGGCGGATGGCTCAGGTTTGACCCATTCGGTCGAGGTGAAGGCGGAGCCGCATGACCGTGCAGCCGAGGGTGCCCATGAGGTCGGCCATGAGGTCGGCGATGACAAAGGCGCTGATGGCCCGGACGCGCAGGATGGCGCAACCGCGTCCCACGCGGGCGGCGATACCGGGACTGCAAACGATCATGGTGCCGGTCACGATGCCGCAGGGTCGGATAACCACGCCAATAGCCACGGTGGCGGCGATGATTGACCATGGTGCAGTACGCGCCAACTTCGGCGTGCGGCTTTGCCCGGCGCAAACAGCCCTTGCCGGTCTGGGCCGGATCGCGGATAAATGCCGTCAGGAACCGGCTGGGACCGGGGTGAGCCATGCAACGACGTAACCTTCTGACCCTGCTTGCCGCTGGTCTGTTAGCCTCGGCCAAAGCGGCGTTCGCCGCGCCTTTTGCCGATGACGTGACGGCCCAACTGGCTCAGCAGGGGTTCAGCAAGATCACCCAGGAAACCACCTGGCTTGGCCGGGTGCGGATTTTGGCCCAACGCAGCGACGGCCACCGCGAGATTATCCTCAACCCTCGGACTGGCGAGATTTTGCGCGACATCTGGACCGCGACCAGCAATGCCGTGGCTGCCAAGCCGATCCTTGACACGGTTGGCGGATCGCCAGGCGCTGGCGGTTCAGGTGGTAGCGGTACGCCGGGCGGCGATACCACTGGCGGCAGTTCGGGTGGCGGCAGTTCGGGTGGCGGCAGTTCGGATGGCGGCAGTTCGGGCGGCGGCAGTTCGGATGGCGGCAGTTCAGGCGGCACGTCGGGGAGTGGATCCGATGGGGCATCTGGTGGCAGCGGCGCGTCCGGATCGGGGTCTGGCACCGGGTCGGGCACTGGGTCTGGCACGGGTTCTGGCACGGGGTCCGGTCCAAAAAGTGACGACAAGGGCAAGCAAACCGAAAAGGAAACCGGCAATTGAGGGTCAGCATTGCCGTGAAGTTTGCGCGCTTTCCGCCAGTCTCATCGAGCGCTATGGAGCTTTAGTGGGCAGACTGGCGACCATATCACTGGTGTTTCTGGGCCAGGCGCTTTGCGCCATTCTGTTCGTGTCAGATGTCTTCTCCTCGATCTTCGGCTTTGAATCCGCGCCATTGTCTTGGGAGATGCGCGAGCTTCTGGAGATTGGCGCGGCCCTTGGGCTGGTGATCGGCGCGGTTTTGGGCGGGCTTGCGATGCGTCGGGCTGTGCATGACCGCAACACCGCGCAGGAACGTCTGCGCCGTGCCTCAGGCGCGTTCATGGACCTGCTGGAGGAGCGGTTTTCCGAATGGGGCCTGACCCCGGCAGAGCGGGACGTGGCGCTGTTCGCCATCAAAGGCATGTCGACGGCAGAGATCGGCATGCTGCGCACCACGTCTGAAGGTACGGTCAAGGCGCAGACCAACGCGATTTATCGCAAGGCCGGGGTGTCGGGCAGGTCGCAGTTGCTGAGCCTGTTCATTGACGATCTGATGCGCGACGACACCGCAGTCCGCCCCCCGTTGCAGGCGGTCTCCAATGGTTAGGACGGGCTGCGGTTCGGCGGGCGATCTGGTCGAAACGGCCTTGTCTTGTCGTATCACCTGCCAGTGAGCCGGGCACGGGTGCGGCGGATGACGCGTCGTGCCTGCCGGGGTCAGGCGGTTTTGACGGCGTTGGATTGCAAGACCTCCAACGGTACAATCTCCAATGTTTTCAGATGGGTGGCGTCGAGGTTGACCATGGGTGCCGCGCCTTCGTCATGCGCTTGCAGGAAGCGCGCGGCGCAGAGACACCAGCGATCCCCCGGCTTCAACCCGGCAAAGCCGAATTCGGGACGCGGGGTCGACAGGTCATTGCCAAGGTACTTCGACAGCGCAAGGAATTCCGCCGTCATCACCGCGCAGACGGTATGCTGGCCCCGATCCTCCGGCCCGGTGTCGCAACAGCCGTTGCGGTAAAACCCGGTCAGCGGCTTGGTCGAGCAGGGCTGGAGGGCAGTGCCCAGAACATTGACCGATGCATCTTTCATGGCAACCCCTTGCTATTGCCCGCAGCCTAGCCGGTTTGTCGCGTGAAATGAAGCGTTTGTGGCGGGTCGTCCGGCAGGCAGGCCGGGCCAAGAGATCATCGAAACCATCGAGGAGGCTTAGGGTTTCGTCACCCAATGGTTCTGGACCGACAACAACGACCGCCCGAACCCGTGCATCGGCGGCATCACACCCGCACAAACACTGAAAATGGCCGCATAAGCTCCACGGATGCACCCGGTTAAAAATGGCGGGATTAGCACTGCGCTCACGGAAGTTCGCGGCTCTGGCGGCGCCATGCCGAAACGAAGGTGGTCAGCTCGTCGACCGGCAGATCGGCGACCGCGCTGTACTTGAAATCGAGGCCATTCCAGCTCAGCACCAGATAGCCGTCCCGGCTGTTTGAGGTCGCGGGCGCACCGGTATCGTTGCTGCCCGGGGCGGGGATTGCCATCAGACTGATCACATGGGCGCGCCTGCGAAAGACCTGCACCGGCATCGGCTTGCCATCAATTTCATCTAAGCGCCCGCCGATCAGCGGAAAACCCGCTTCGGTCAGATCAAAGACCTGTGGCGACAGGGCAACATGGCCGTCAAACCACGGCTTCACGGTATGGGTGTCATTGGAGGCCACCTCGAACGGCTCGGGTGCCAAGAGGGCGTGTTCATGGCCGGCAACAATCGCGGTCAGATCGGCTGAGGTGAAATCGTGGGTCAGGGCGAGGTAGGTGGCAGCAGAGCCAAGGCAGGCGGCAAACGCGACGCTCGCGGCCATCTGACGCCAGTTGAAGCGGGGTTGGGTTGGCAGGTTAGCCGCGACCGATACTTCGCCGATAGCGGCCACGCGGTTGCGCAACGCTTCGGACGCGCGATCATCGGGGCGGTGGGTGGCAAGGGCCAGCCGCAGGGACAACAGACGGTCGTGTTCGGCTTTAAGGGAGGCGTCGTCCGCGATGAGCTGCTCCACCTGCAACGAGGCGGCGGCGTCCAGTTCGCCGTCCAGATAGGCATTGACCAGCAGCACGGCGTTCTCGCGCGCCATCCAAGCCTGAGGAATTTTCATGCGGCACCCTCCTGTCCGCTTTGGCAGTCCGCGATCCGCTGGACCAGCATCGCCCGCGCACGGGCCAGCCGAGACATCACCGTGCCAAGCGGGATTTTCAAGATCTCCGCGATCTCGCGGTAGCTGAGTTCTTCAAATTCACGCAGTACCAAAATCTCCCGAAAGGACAGCGGCAAGGAGCCGATGGCGCGGTGCAGCATCTCGGCATCCGCCTTGGCAATCAATGCGGCATCCGGCGAAGTCAGATCGGCCCGGCCGGTCATCTCCAAACCCGCCCGTTCAAACACCTGATCGTCATCGGTGATCAGCAACTGGCGCGACCGGTTGCGCGCGAGCCAAGTGTAGGCCGCGTTGCGCACGATCGCCAAAAGCCAGGCGCGCGGGTTGTTGCCCGACACCGAATGAATGGCGGCAAAGGCGCGCAGACACGCCTCTTGCACCACATCTTCGGCATCGGGCAGATTTCCGGTCAGCCAGCGCGCCAGTGACAAAGCGGAATCGAGGTTAGGCAAAACCACCTCGTCAAACCGCTGCTTCTCGGTCATTGCCTCGCCCCGTCTCCGCCCCGTGTCCGCGCTGTCGGGCCATCTTACTGCGTCACGATGATTTTGCCCTGCATCATCGCGTGAAAGCCGCAGAAATAGTCAACTTCGCCGGGGTCGGTGAAGGTCATCGAGAAAGTGTTGCCGGTGTCGAGCGGGGTTGAGTGGAATTTATGGGCGTTCTCGATCACCGAATGCGGGATGTCATCATCATTGGTCCAAGTGACCGTGGTGCCCACTTTGACGGTGATCTGGGCAGGCGCAAAGGTGAAGTTCGAGATGTGGATGGTGACGGTTTCGGCCAAGGCCGGGCCGCAGAGCGATCCGGTAAGGGCCAGTGCGACGGCCAGCGCTCTCATTTGTCGGCCAGTGCTGTGTCGGTGATCGCCAGTTCAGCATTACCCTGAACATAGGCGACCGATGTGATCCCCAAAAGCCCGCGCAATTGGTCGGCAGGCACCAGCATCGGGCCGGGAGCGGCTGCGGTGCCCGGGGCAGGTTGCGGGAAGGCGGTTGAGCGGGCGGTGTGGAAGGTCACATTGCCTTCGACCTTCTGCATCAGCTGGTGGATATGGCCGTTCAGCACGGTGACCGAGCCGAACCGCTTGAGGAACCCCAGTGCAATAGCCGCATCATCGGTGCCCCAACCCCAGGACGGATAGATTGACCACAGCGGAATATGGGCGAAGACGACGATGGGGGTAGAGGTCGCCAGCGGCTTCAGATCGGCCTCCAGCCAGGTCAGCTGATCGGGCCCAAGTACGCCCAGGCCGCCCGCCTTCATCCCCGCCACATTGACGAGGCCGACAAAATGCACCCCGTTCTGGTCATAGCTGTAATAGCCGTTGCCTTGAGTGCCTTTGCCATAGCGCTGCATATAGGCCGCACCCAGACCTTCATCGGCGATGTCATGCTCGCCCGGCACGTAATGCACATCAATGCCGGTGCTGCCGATCATCTGCGCCGCAGTGTCGAACTGGTCGGGTTTCGACAGATGGGTGATGTCGCCGGTGTGCAGCATGAAGGCGGGCTTGACTGGCAGTGCCTTGATCCGGTCGATCGCCTCTTGCAGCGTGTCGATGGCGTGCGGGTTGGCGGGCTTGTCAAAGCCGATATGGCTGTCAGAGATTTGCAGGAAGGTGAAATCATTGGCACCGACCGTGGCGGCCTCTGCCGCAGTCAGCAGGGCCAAGGATTTGGGCACGCCACCCGACACGGTCCATAAGACACCGGTGCCCGCCCAGATCATACACTCCAGCGCGTGGCGCCGTCCGGTGCCTGCTTCATCAAGATCTTTGTCCGACATGTGATCCTCCCACCCAGAAGCCATAGCAGTGCTTCAAAGAGGTAGACTCAGGCGGCCATGGATTTATTCCGCTCAGCTCAGATATTTCCGGCACAAGCTGCAGATTGCAGGCAAAGACTTAAGCGCGGCTGCCGCAACCCGTGCCGTCGGTGTGGGCCGGCCCGCTTATACCGGCCGGAAATTCCGAGCGGGAGCCAGATGCGGCGGTTGATCGCCGAGGACACCGAACCGCTGTCGGACTGGCGGACCCGCCAGTTCCGCACTGAGACCAATCGGGTCGACTGGGTGGCCGATGGCGAGACGGTGGTGGCGGGTGTGGCGCTTGGGGCTGATGATCAGGCTGCGGCACCACGCTCGCGTTGCGCGAGGGAGGTGCAAACACCGGTGGTCCGGGATCAATGCACCGCCGCGTACATGATCTTTTGCTCGGTCGCTTCGGATGGCGTGAACTCTTCGACGATCCGGCCTTGCCGCGCCACCAGGATGCGGTCGGACAGGTTGAGGATTTCAGGCAGATAGGACGAGATGACCATCACCGCCAGCCCATCATCGGCAAGGCTTTGGATCAGCTGGTGAATCTCGGCAATCGCGCCGACATCGACGCCGCGTGTGGGTTCGTCAAAGATCACGAGGCGCGGCTTTTGCACGAGGGATTTCGCGATCACGACTTTTTGCTGATTGCCACCGGAAAGCTCGATCACCCGCGCATCGGCATTGATCGTCTTGATGTTCAGCTTGGACCGCCAGACCTCGGCCAATGCCGCCATCTCGGAATGGCTGACAATGGGCGGGCCAGCCGCCGCAAGCCGACCCAGATGCAGGTTCTGGGCGACCGACATCTGGTCAAAGAAGCCTTCCAGCTTGCGATCTTCGGTCACATAGACCACGCCGTCCAGCACGGCATGGCGCGGCAGGCGGTAGGTGACCGGGCGGTCCATCAGCCGGACCTCGCCGCCGTTGAAGAAATTGCGCTTGAGCACGCCGGCCACGATCTTGGCGGCCTCGGTCCGGCCCGAGCCGATCAGGCCAAACACCCCGGTCACCTGACCCGCATAGACGGTGAACGAGGTGTTGCGCACCATGGCACCCATCGACAGGTTCTGCACCGACAGCACCTTGGCCCCAGCGGCGCGCACCGTGTTGTCGTCCCGCTGATAGAGCGCACCGGACAGGGTGCGCCCGACCATTGCCTGAATGATCTTGTCGCGGTCAAAGGTGCTAGCCTGATCGGTGATGACCAATTCGCCATCGCGCAGAATGGTGATGCGGTCGGCGATCATCAGCGCCTCTTCGATGGCATGGCTGATGAACACAATCGCCACGCCATCCCGTTTCAGCCGCTGCACCAGCGCGAAGAAATAGCGCTTTTCTTCGGGGGTCAGGGTCGCTGTCGGCTCGTCGAAAATGATCAGCCGGGCCTTTTGCAGGACGGCGCGGGCGATCTCGACCATCTGTTTCTGAGCGGCCCCCAAGTTGGCGACCATGGCCAGGGGATCGACGTTGAAGTTCAGGGTTTGCAGGAATTGCTGGGCGGCAATCGTCAGGCCGCGCAGGCGGTTGTAGAATTTCTCATTGCCCAGATAAAGGTTCTGCGCCACGGTCATCGAGGGGACCAGGCTGGTTTCCTGAAACACCATCGCCACGCCGCTGGCCAAAGCCTCGGACGGGGTGCGGAAGGCTACCTCTTGTCCGTCGATCTTCAGACTGCCGGAACTGGCCCCGGTCACCCCGGCGATGATCTTGGTCAGGGTGGATTTGCCCGCGCCATTTTCGCCCAGAAGCGCGTGAATTTCGGCGGGCATCACGGTGAAGTCGACCGATCTCACGGCGGGAACCCCGCGATATTCCTTGGTGATTGCGGTCATTTCGACCAAAGGTGTGGTCATGGCTGCACCTCGGACAGGGACAGGATCGCATTTCCGCCCCGGCTGGTCACCAAGACCCGGTCGCCATGCTGCAGGGCCGAGGTGACGCCGTGGAACCGACCGTCAGCGCGGCTGTGATAGCTCGCGATCGGCCGGAAATCGGCGTCCAGCCGCACCAAGAGGCCATAGGACCGGGTCGGGGCCCAGGGTTTGATGATGCCATGGGTGCGGATGGCACCGCCCTGCATGGGTTCGTTGAAGTCAGCCGCAGGCGACAAGGTGGGGGCGATCCAGTGGTCGGGGTCCATCTCGCGCATCATGCGGTTGCGGTAGTCATCTTCGCGCAAAACCAGTTCGATGAGCTGGTTGCGCGGGGCAAAGACTGCCAGCCACCAGCCGCCGGGGGCGGGGCACAGTCGCGACGGATAACCGGGCAGATCGGTGATCAGGGGGGCGGCACCTGCTTGGGTCAGGCGGTGTTTCCAAGCCTCTACCACGACCAGCCGCTCACCTGCCAGCGCCACGCCAGAGGGCCAGGACAGGCCACCCGCCAGCTTTTGCACGGCGCCATCGGCCAGCGGCACCGACCAGACCTGGCCGCTGGCGCCGCGCTGCAACAGATCGCGCTTCCAGTCGGCGGCGGGGTTCTGGACCGAGCCGATGCAGACGAGCAGGCGGCCCGCGCCGCCGGGGGTGATGGCGGTGATGCAGGGGTCACCGGTCTTGATGGTGCGGTCGGTCTCGCCCGACAGGATCAGGCTGCCGTCGGCCAGCCCGATTGCCAAAGTCCCCTCGGCCACCGCCAATGCCGTCACATCGGCGGAGCAGCGCCGCCACTCGGTGGTGGCCCCGGTGGCGGGGTCGAGCGTGTGGATCGTGGGACCGGAGGAGAACAGCACTTGGCCCCGGTAGCGGACCAGATTGTCCGGGTCGGCAATCCGCGCCACAACCGCTGCTTCCTCAAGCCGGGTGTTTGGCCTAAGCGCGCCGTCCATCGGCGGCACGGTTGCGGCATAGGTGCCGCGCCCGCGAAACCTGTCGATGCGGCCCCTGACCCAGCCGATCACGGCCCCACCCCCCAATAGGCGCGCGGTCCGGTCCAGTCCGGGTCGGCACCCGGGATCTTGTAACGCCCGATCCGGTTGTTGAAGATGCCGCCGAGATACAGGTAGCCCTTATGCTCGCGCATCGAGGTCACTTGTGGATGCCGCTCGCCCACCCCGTCCCATAGCGACTGGACGATCTTGCCCGACAGGTCGAACTTGATGACCCCACCGGTGTTCATGTTGGGATAAAGCCATTCATCCCGCGCGATCTGCATCACCATGTGACGGCGGAACTTTGGCATCTTCTGCGCCAGGTCAAAGGCGGGCGCCCGCATCCCGATCATGCCGCACCAGAAATTGCCATCCGAAGCGAGGTTGATGTTGTCCGGGTAGCCCGGCAGGTCGGGGATCACCGGTTCAACCCGGCCCTTTTTCGACCCGTCATAGTAATAGCGGCTGATCCGGCAGCCCCAGGTTTCGGCAAACAGGAAGGACTGACCATCCGGCACCATGCAGATGCCATTCGGGAACTGGCGGCCTGACAGCACGGTCTTGGACGAGCCATCGCGCGGATCATAGCAGATGATCCGGCCATTGCCGCGCCCTTCGAGCGCGTCGATGATCCAGTCGTGCATCTCATACCGGATCGTCGCCTCGGAAAAGAACACCCGGCCATCGG
>JAYTQA010000139.1:0-4593 GCA_043746955.1 bacterium
GCTGCCATCTGAGTTGGAATTGCCCTCGATGGTCTGCAAGGTCCCGCCGACCGAGGCTTCGACAAAACCGGTGTGACCGTTCCCGCCGCCGAAATCGAGAATGAACACACTTCCAGGTGCCACAAGGGTCGGCTCAGCCACGGCCATTTGCTTGGTGATGCGAAACGTTGTGGATCGTTGCCAAGCGTCCAGACATCCCGCTGTGCGGGGAAACGTGTTGGGCACGCCAAGCTGCGTTGCGGCCTTCTGAAAACACCAATGCACAAAGGCCATGCACCAGAAAGAGCCGGGCGCCGTGTTGGTCGAGGCCAGATATTCGTTCACCATCGGCCCCTTGTTGGAGCCTACCGGATCTTCACGGACGCCAACTTGGGTGCCCGCGATCTGCAGCGCGGCCTGCGCCAGCCGGTGCGCTGCCCCAACAACCGGAGTTGCGCCGAACAGCGCGCCCCAACATAGGGGGCCAATCTCGCCATCGCTGAGCAGCGGCATGCCCTGAAGGTCGACATGCTGGGCCTGAAAAAGCTTTACCTTTTGCTTGAACCCAAGGTCGAACAGGCCAGCGGGTGAAGTCATGGTGTAGCCAAGCGCTGTCAGACGCGCGGCGACGGCATTGACGATGGTCTGGTCGGTTTCGCCGATACGGATGATACGGCCCGGATAGGTCATGGTATGTGATCCTTGAATGGAATTGCGGTTAATCCGGGCAGTATACCAGAGATCGACAAAATTTCAATCCTTTGGAACCGGGCTGGTCGGCTCGCGCAAAGCATGAAAGAGGCGGAGGAGGGCTGGCGGAAAGCGTTTTCCAAGCCTAAGTCTGCGCCTTGCACATCAAGGAGAGCATCATGGACTATCGTCGCTTGGGTAAATCGGGGTTGAAGGTATCGGAGTTCTCCTACGGCTCTTGGGTGACCTTCGCCAAACAGGTCGATGTGGCCCCCGCCAAGGAAATGCTGACCGCCGCCTATGACGCCGGCATCAACTTTTTCGACAATGCCGAAGGCTATGAACAAGGCCGCTCTGAACTGGTGATGGGGCAGGCGATCGAGGAACTGGGGTGGAGCCGGGATAGCTATATCGTTTCCTCCAAAGTCTTTTGGGGTGGCACGAAGCCGACGCAAAAGGGCCTGTCGGCCAAGCATGTGACCGAAGCCTGCCACATGGCGCTGAAGCGGCTCAGGGTCGATCATCTGGACCTGTACTTCTGCCACCGCCCCGACATCGACACCCCGATTGTCGAAACCGTGCGGGCGATGCACAACTTGGTCCAACAGGGCAAAGTGATCTACTGGGGCACCTCGGAATGGTCGGGCCAGCAGATCACCGAGGCCCATGCGGTGGCCACGGCACAGGGTCTGACCCCGCCGACGATGGAGCAGCCGCAGTATAACCTGTTCGCCCGCCACAAGGTCGAGGCCGATTATGCGCCGGTCTATGACACCTTTGGCCTGGGCACCACGATCTGGTCGCCGCTCGCCTCGGGGCTTTTGACCGGCAAGTACAACAACGGGATCCCGAATGACGCCCGCGCCAATCTTGCCGGCTATGAATGGCTGCGCAGCGAGTTCACCTCGGAGGAGGGCCTTGCCAAGATCGAAAAGGCCAAGGCTCTGGCCAAGGTGGCTGCGGGGGCGGGCTTGAGCCTGACCAACATGTCGCTGCTCTGGTGCCTGAAGAACCCGCGGGTCTCGACCGTGATCCTTGGGGCGTCGCGGGTCGGCCAGTTGACCGACAACCTTGCAGCGCTGGACCAGAAGGCCAAGCTGACCGACGACGTGGTGGCGGCCATCGAGGCGATCATGGCCAACAAACCGGCGGCGGCGCAACGGTTCTAAGGGCGCTCTGCGGACCCGGCTGGGGGGCTGCGCGCCCCCCCGCTTAGCAGTTTCTGCGTGGCTCAAGCAGCAAACTGCACGCACCCGGTGGAGTATTTTTGCCCAGATGAAAAGGGAAGGGTTTGTCTTGCCTTGGCCGCGCGTTACGGTCCAGATGGCTGCGGGATTTCGGGAGGCTACTATGGCTAAGACGGCACTGATCACCTGGGGCGGTTGGGACGGGCATCAGCCGGATAAGGTCGCGGCCCTCGTCGCGGAAATGCTGCGCGCCGCAGGGTTTGAGGTTCAGGTGACCGACAGCCTCGCCTGCTTTGACGATGTCGAGGCGCTGAAATCCTTGAGCCTGATCGTGCCGGTCTGGACGATGAGTGCGATTGAAAAGGAACGCTCGCAAGCCGTCGCCGATGCGGTGGAATCCGGCGTGGGCCTTGCGGGCTGTCATGGCGGCATGTGCGACGCGTTCCGGGGCGATGTGCTCTGGCAGTTCATGACCGGCGCGCAATGGGTGGCGCATCCGGGCAATGACGGGGTCGACTACCGGGTGCGGATCACCGACCCGGCCAATCCTTTGGTCGCAGGGATCGGTGACTTCGATGTCAAGACCGAGCAATACTACCTGCACGTCGACCCCGCCGTGAAGGTCCACGCGGTCTGCGATTTTCCGATGGTCGATGGCCCCCATGCCGCGAACGGCCCGGTGGCGATGCCGGTCGCTTTCACCAAACTGTGGGGCAAAGGCCGGGTCTACTATAACGCGCTTGGCCATCAGGCCAATGTCATCGACCATGGCCCCCCGCGTGAGATGATCAAACGCGGCATGCTATGGGCGGCGCGATGAGCTTTCAGGCCTGTCCGGGCAACATTCAGGCCAAGACCGGCAAAACCCCGGCCGATTTCCATGCTATCGCGGTTGCGCAGGGATTTGCCGGGCCGGAAGGTTGGCGCGCGGGTGTCAAGCCGGCCCGGATCACCGATTGGCTGAAGCCGGATTTCGACTTGGGCCATGGCCCGGCGCGGACGGTTGTCGCACTTTTGAAGGGCAAGAAGGATTAGGCCATGTGGCGCTTGATGGCTATTCTGGGCGGGGTTGCCGGGGCGGTCTCGCTGTCGCAATTCCCGGAATTCTCGCAGCAATACCTCCAGCGGCTGGCGGGCAAGGTCGATGCTTTATCAGCCGTCGCCAACGATTTTGACGCCAGTGCCGCGAAGAACGGCCTTTCGCGCGCGGCGGCCCTGGCACAACTGACCGGCAGCCAGTTCAACACCGACCATCAGGCCGACCTGCGCGTGACGTTTGCCCAAGTGAAAACCCTGTCCGACAACCTCGCGACCTTGCGCGCCGCAGCCCCGCTTGCGCGCCTGACCATGCCGCAACGCTTGGGCGATAGCGAAACCCTGCAAGCCACCTGGGCCGATTTCAAACCGGCGATCCCGACCACCCCGGATGGTGCGATCACCGCAGGCGTGGGTTACGTCGGCGGCTGGGCCTTGGTCGCGCTGGTCTGGCGGCTGATTGCCTGGCCGTTCCGCCGCCGCCGTCGGGGTTATTCCTGAGACTTTGGCCAGAAGGCCGGCCTGACGGCTGGCCAGACTGCTGGCCAGACTGCTGGCCAGACCGCTGGCCAGACCGCTGGCGTGACAGGATCGTGGCTTGACGAGGCCGGGGCGGGTGGCCATGGTCCGGCCCAAAACCAAAGAGCAGCCCGGAAAGTCCGCAATATGGCCGTCACCCCGCCCTTCGCTCGGTTCGAATTCCTGATCGCATGGCGTTATCTGCGCGCGCGCCGGGCCGAGGGCGGCGTGTCGGTGATGACCTGGATCAGCCTGGTCGGCATTACTTTGGCGGTGTTCGCGCTGATTGCCACCCTCGCCGTGCGGGCGGGTTTTCGGGCGGAGTTTGTCGATACCATTTTGGGCGCCAACGCTCATGTCACGGTCTATTCCACCGGGCATGACGACGGAAATGGCAACATGGTCAAAGGCTTCACGGATTACGCCGCCATCTCCGGCCGCCTGAAAGCCATCCAAGGTGTCACCCGTGCTGCCCCCCTGATCCGGGGTCAGGTCATGGTCACCGCCTTTGACCAGACCATGGGCGGCGACGTTTATGGCATGAGCCCTGAAGATATCGCCACCCTGCCGCGGATCGGCTTGGGCACCAAGGCGCAAGGCAGTCTGGCTGATTATCCCAACGGCATCGCGATGGGCTCCGAACTGGCCAAAGAACTGGGTGTGAACATCGGCGACCGGGTCCGCCTGATCGCCCCCAATGGCGTCAAAACCGCGTTCGGCACCAGCCCGCGCGTCAACGCCTATACCGTCGAATATATCTTCACCGCCGGCCGCTTTGACATCGACAAGGTCCGCATCTACATGCCGTTTGCCGAGGCGCAAAGCTATTTCAACCGCGAAGGTCTGGCCGACGAATTCGAAGTCATGGTGAAAAACCCTGAAGCCATCGACAGTTACACCAACCAGATGCTTGCCGCCGGTGGCCCCGATGCGCTTTTGTGGACCTGGAAGCAATCCTCCGGCAACTTCCTGCGCGCCCTCAGCATCGAGGATAACGTCATGTTCGTCATCCTCGCCATCCTCGTGCTGATCGCCACCATGAACATCATCTCCGGCCTGATCATGCTGGTCAAAAACAAGGGCCGCGACATCGGCATCCTGCGCACCATGGGCCTGACCGAGGGGTCAATCCTGCGCATCTTCTTTTTGTGCGGCAGCTTCACCGGCGTGATCGGCACCGCGG
>JAYTQA010000140.1:0-1691 GCA_043746955.1 bacterium
CGCCCAACCAATAGCCGAGGCAAAAATGCTCAAAGACGCCGCGACGAAAGTTCGCCTGAACGCCCACGCCCCCTATTCGCGCTTCAAGGTTGGCGCTGCGTTGCGCTCGACCGAGGGCCGCCTGCACATCGGCTGCAATGTCGAAAACGTCGCCTATCCCGAGGGTACTTGCGCCGAGGCGGGGGCGATTGCCGCGATGATCGCCGCCGGGGATACCCGCATTGCCGAGTTGCATGTGATTGCCGACAGCCCCGATCCGGTGCCGCCCTGTGGCGGTTGCCGCCAGAAAATCGCCGAATTCGCCGACCAAAGCGTGCAAGTCACCCTGCACACCACCGACGGCCAAAGCCTGACCATGAGTATCGCAGACCTGCTGCCCGGTGTTTTCACCGCCGCCCACATGACCCGCAGCTGATGGACGCCCGCAGCATTATTGCCAAGGTCCGTGATGGTCAGACGCCCGGTGCCGATGAGCTGACTTGGTTCGCCGCAGGACTTGCGGGCACCGAGGTTTCCGACGCGCAGGCCGGGGCATTTGCGATGGCCGTGCTGCTGAAAGGTCTGGGTGAGGCGGGCCGCATCGCCCTGACCCGCGCGATGACCGCCTCTGGTCAGACCCTGCACTGGGACCTGCCCGGCCCGGTGATCGACAAGCATTCGACCGGCGGTGTTGGCGATTGCGTGTCGCTGATGCTGGCCCCGGCGCTGGCGGCCTGTGGCGCGTTTGTGCCGATGATTTCTGGCCGCGGCTTGGGCCATACCGGCGGCACGCTGGACAAGCTGGAGGCGATCCCCGGCCTGCGCACTGCCATGCCCGAAGACCAATTCCAACGCCAGATCAAGGACATCCGCTGCGCAATCATCTCTGCCAGTGCAGAGATCGCGCCGGCCGATCGCCGTCTGTATGCGATTCGCGATGTCACTGGCACGGTGGAATCGATCGACCTGATCACGGCGTCGATCCTGTCCAAGAAACTGGCGGCGGGTCTGGAGGCGCTGGTGCTGGATGTCAAATGCGGCTCTGGCGCGTTCATGAAAACGCTGGCGGAGGCCGAGGCTTTGGCGCAGGCGCTGGTGACGACGGCGCAAGGCGCGGGCTGCATGACGACGGCGCTGATCACTGATATGAGCCAGCCACTGGCCACCGCCGCCGGCAACGCGCTGGAGGTGACGGAAATCATGGAAACGCTGACCGGCACTTCGGTCAATTCGGCGCTGTGGGATATCACGATGGCTTTGGGCGGTGAGGCGCTGGCCTTGGGCGGCATCGCCGCGGACGCCGAGGACGGCGCGCGGCGGATCGAACAGGCGCTGGAATCGGGGGCGGCAGCGGAGTGGTTTGGCCGGATGATTGCAGCGCAGGGCGGGCCCGCCGATTTCGTCGACCGCTGGCCCGACCGGCTGCCTGCCGCCACGGTGATCCGCGAGGCGCCAAGTCTGACAGCGGGTTTCGTCGGGGCGATTGACGGGCAGGTTTTGGGTCTGGCGGTGGTGCGGCTGGGCGGGGGCCGCCAGCGCGAAGGCGACCGGGTCAATCCGTCGGTCGGCCTGTCCGACCTGGCCGGGATTGGCGAGGATATCGGCGCAGGAGATCCGTTGTGCATGGTGCATGCCGCGACTGAGGCACAGGCGGATGCGGCGATCCGGGCGGTGCAGCAGGCTTATGTTCTGGCGTTTGATGCGCCCGAGGA
>JAYTQA010000141.1:0-12079 GCA_043746955.1 bacterium
AGGGAAGTGCCGGTGTCGTGCAGGATGTCGGCGCGCAGGATGCGGTTTTCGCCGGTCAGGGTGTCGATCACCACTTCGGTCACGGCGGCCCCATAGGCGAAGTACAGGAACGGTCGGCCTTGACCCTTGATCCGGTCCCAGTTGATTTTGGGGGTGGCGTAAAAGCCGGTGGAGCTAAGGGAAATCCGGGCCTGATAGGCCCAGTTGATGACCCGGGCAAAGTCGTAGGAGTCAGCCCCGACGCGGACCAAGCCGTCTTTGAAGCGGACGGTTTCAGGTTTCACCTGATGCTTTTCGGCAATGAAGGCGGCCACCCGGTCGCGGATGGTCAGGGCTGCGGCCTCAGCCGCTTTGCCGTTCAGATCGCTGCCCGAACTGGCGGCGGTGGCCGAGGTGTTGGGGACCTTGCCGGTGTCGGTGGCGGTGATTTTCACTTGAGCGGCGCTCAGGCCAAAGACGTGCGCGGTGACTTGCGCCACCTTTTGGTTCAGGCCCTGACCCATTTCGGTGCCGCCATGGTTCAGGTGGACCGAGCCGTCCTGATAAACATGCACGAGCGCGCCGGCCTGATTGAGGAAGGTCAGGGTGAAGGAGATGCCGAACTTGACCGGGGTGATCGCGATGCCCTTCTTCAGGATCGGGCTTACGGCATTGAACGCCGCAATGGCGGTTTTGCGGGCATGGTAGTTTGAGGTTTCGGTCAGGGTTTCGAGGATCTTGTCGGTGATGCTGTCTTCAACCGCCATCCCGTAAGGGGTGGTTTGCGGCCGCGCGCCCTGCGGCGCATAGAGGTTGCGCTGCATGACCAGAGCCGGGTCGAGGCCAAGGCGGTGGGCGAGGTGGTCGATCACGCGTTCAATGCCGATGATGCCTTGCGGGCCGCCAAAGCCACGAAAGGCGGTGGCAGATTGGGTGTTGGTTTTGAGCCGGTGGCTTTCGATCCGGATGTTGGGGATGAAGTAGCAGTTGTCGGCGTGCAGCATGGCGCGGTCGGCCACGGCGAGCGACAAGTCCTGGCTCCAGCCGCAGCGGACGAGGTGGCGGAAGTCGACAGCAATCAGGCGGCCATTGGCGTCGGCCCCGGCCTGGTAGCGGATTTTCAGGTCGTGGCGTTTGCCGGTGATGACCATGTCGTCGTCCCGGTCGTAGCGCATTTTGCAGGGTTTGCCGGTGGCCTGGGCGGCCAGCGCGCAGGCGACCGCGAGGGCGTTGCCTTGGGATTCCTTGCCGCCAAAGCCGCCACCCATCCGGCGCATCTCAACCCGCACGGCCGTCATCGGCAGGTGCAGGGCGTGGGCAACTTTGTGTTGAATCTCGGTCGGATGTTGGGTTGAGGCCAGGATGTGCATCCCGTCTTCCTGGGGGATGGCGCAGGCCACTTGACCTTCCAGATAGAAGTGTTCCTGACCGCCCACCTCAAGTTCGCCTTCGACCACGGTGTGGGCCTGTGCCATCATGGCGATGTCGCCCCGTGCCCACAGGATCGGGCCCTGTTCAAAGCGGGAGTTGGCGGCGAGAGCGTCTTCGACCGTCAGAAGGGCGGGCAGCTCGTGGTAGGTGATTTTGGCGAGGCGGGCAGCTTTGCGGGCTTGCAGATGGGTTTTGGCCACCACGAGGAAGATCGCTTGACCCGCGTAATGCACAGTGCCAGTGGCGAGAAGCGGTTCGTCCTGTACGGTGGGCGAGAGGTCGGGCATGTCGGGAAAATCTTGCGCCGAAAAGACGGCCACCACGCCGGGGGCTGCGCGGACGGCGGACAGGTCAAGAGCGGTGATTTCGGCGTGGGCTTGGGTGGACAGGCCGAAGGCGAGGTGGAGCGCGCCTGCAGGCAGCGGGACGTCGTCGACGTAGCGGGCCTGACCCGTGACATGCAGGGGGGCGCTGTCGTGTGGCAGGGGCAGGCCGGTGGTCATGGGCGGGCCTGCGGGAGTGCGGCCGGGGCGGTTTTAGCGCGTGGTGTCGGGGACGATGTGTGCAGGTTTGGCGTCATGGCCGCACCTCCAGCACAGTGACCGGCACTCCGCCGAGGTCGTGGAAATAGCGGGTTAACAGGTTTTGCGCGATGGTCAGGCGGTAGGTGGCAGAGGCGCGCATATCGGTAAGGGGTTGGAAATCGGCTGCGAAGGCGGGCAAGGCGGCGGCGATGGTCTTGAGCGTCCAAGGCTGGCCGGTCAGCGCCGCTTCGACGGCTTTGGCGCGTTTGGGAATGCCCGCCATACCGCCAAAGCCGATGCGGGCTTGGGTGACACTGCCGGCCTCGATGATCAGGTTGAAGCAACCGCAGACGGCGGAGATGTCCTGGTCGAAGCGTTTGGAGATTTTGTAGCAGCGCAGGTTTGGCGCGTGGCTGGGCAGCGAGATGCCTGCGACAAACTCGGACGGGCGGCGGTCCTGTTTGCGGTAGTCGAGAAAGAAGTTTTCCAAGGGCATCGAACGCATCGCATCGCCCCTTCGCAGGTGGAGGCTGGCACCAAGGGCAATCAGCGCGGGCGGGCCATCGCCGATCGGCGAGCCGTTGGCGATGTTGCCACCGATGGTCGCGGCGTTCCTGACCTGGGTGGCGGCATAGCGGCGCAGCAGCTCGGCAAAGGACGGCAGCAGGGGGAGGAGCGCTATGCGCAGCGACTCGATGGTGACGCCTGCGCCGACGTGAAGCTGGCCCGACTGGTGTTCGATATGCTGCAGATCCGTGATGCCGTTCAGAAAGGCGATGGGGGCGAGGGAGCGGAGTTGCTTGGTGACCCACAGGCCGACATCGGTCGCCCCGGCGATCAGGGTGGCATCGGGATTGGCGAGGTACCAGTCCGCGAGCTCGTCGCTATGGGTGGGGCGGAAGCTGGGGGGGCAGAAACTGGGGCGGCTGCTCGGCCCCCCAACCCCCTCGCCAAGGGGGCTGTCTGCCCCCTTGGGAACCCCCGAGGATATTTCTGCCAAAGTGAAAGCCGCATCGGTTTTCAGCCAAGCCGGCACCGGCGCAGCCTCAGCAGCCACAGCGGCGCGGATGATCGGCGCGTAGCCGGTGCAGCGGCAGAGATTGCCCGCAAGGGTGGTGTCGTGGTCGGTGTCGGCGTTCAACTGGGCGGTGGCCATCGCGACGATGAAGCCGGGCGTGCAAAAGCCGCATTGGCTGGCGTGATGGGCAATCATGGCGGTTTGCACCGGGTGAGCTTCGCCATTCGGGCCGGAGATACCCTCGACCGTGCGGACGGCCAGCCCGTGCAGTTGGGGCAAAAACAGGATGCAGGCGTTCAGCGCTTTTGACCCGGTGGCATCGGTCACCATCACGGTGCAGGCACCACAGTCGCCCTCATTGCAACCCTCTTTGGTGCCTTTGAGCCCAGCGGTATCCCGCAGATAATCCAGCAGTGTTTCGGTGGGGTCCACGCCATCCAAGCGGACCGGGGTTCCGTTCAGAAGAAACGCAACCTGAGCCATGATCTGTCGTCCTGCCGCGGTCTTTTAACCAAACCAGCGTGGCCCCCCGATGCGACGGAAGGGGGTTGCTAACAGGAGATAGAATGTGACGCGGGGCGGACTGTCCAGCATTGATTTGGCCCAGCATTGATTTGGGCCACCATGGATTTGGGCCAACACAGATTTGTGCCAGCATTCCTTTGGGACCGCAGCGCTGGGTCACCCCGGTTCACCGCCAGCGGCGCAGGGTTTCGCTCGGACCGCCGCTCCGATAGGCTGACCCGCATGACAAAACCCCGATTCATCCATCTGCGCGTGCACACCGAACATTCCTTGCTGGAAGGTGCTGTGCCGGTCAAAAAGCTGATCAAGCTGGCGCGCGAGGCTCTGATGCCGGCGGTCGCCGTGACCGACACCAACAACATGTTTGCGGCACTGGAATTTTCGGTGACCGCACAAGACGAGGGCGTCCAGCCGATCGTGGGCTGCCAGATTACCCTGGCTTTGGCCGACAAGACGGCCGGGGCGGTGGTTCTTTTGGCGCAAAACGAGGCGGGCTATCTGAACCTGATGAAGCTCAACTCGGCGCTTTATATCGACAAGGCGGGGGCTTTGCCGCAGGTGACGCCGGAAGAGTTGGAGGCGCATTCCGGCGGATTGATCTGCCTGACCGGCGGAGCAGATGGCCCGGTGGGGCGGCTGGTGCTGGCCGGGCACGCCCCCAAAGCACGCTTGCTGCTGGAACGCTTGGCGCGGGCTTTTGCGGGGCGGCTTTATCTGGAGTTGCAACGGCATCCGGGTGAGGCCGGCGCTTTGCCAGAGGCAGAGGCTGCGAGTGAGGCGGCGATGGTCGAGCTTGCCTATGATCTGGGCCTGCCGCTGGTGGCGACCAACGATGTCTATTTCCCGAAATCCGATATGTACCTCGCGCATGACGCGATGATCTGCATTGCCGAAGGCGCCTATGTCGACCAAAGTGCGCCGCGCAGGCGCTTGACCGCGCAGCATTATTTCAAGTCCGAGGCGGAGATGGCAGCCTTGTTCGCCGACCTGCCGGAAGCGCTTGAGAACACGGTGGAAATCGCCCGCCGCTGCGCCTTTGCCGCCTCCAAGCGCAAGCCGATCCTGCCCAAGTTCGCCGATGACGAGGTGGAGGCGTTGCGGCGCGCGGCGCGGGAGGGGTTGCAGAAGCGATTGGCCGTGATCGCTCCTGCGGTCAGCGTTCAGGACTACCAGGACCGGCTGGAATTTGAGCTGTCGGTCATCGAGAAGATGGGCTTTCCGGGCTATTTCCTGATCGTGGCCGATTTCATCATCTGGGCCAAGGCGCAGGATATTCCGGTCGGGCCGGGGCGGGGCTCGGGGGCGGGCAGTCTGGTCGCCTATGCGCTGACCATCACCGATCTGGACCCGATGCGCTATGCCCTGCTGTTTGAACGCTTTTTGAATCCGGAACGGGTTTCCATGCCGGACTTTGACATCGACTTCTGCATGGATCGGCGGGAAGAGGTCATTCAATACGTGCAAGGCAAATATGGCCGCGACCGGGTAGCGCAGATCATCACCTTTGGCGCTTTGCTGTCGAAAGCTGCCGTGCGCGACGTCGGGCGGGTCTTGCAGATGCCTTACGGGCAGGTTGACCGGCTGTCGAAGATGATCCCGGTCGAGGGGGTGAAACCGGTCAGCATCACCAAGGCTTTGGCCGATGAACCGCGCCTGCGCGAGGCAGCGAAGGAGGAGGTTGTCGGGCGGCTGTTAGGCTTTGCGCAGCAGATCGAGGGGCTGTATCGCAACGCCTCCACCCATGCCGCCGGCGTGGTGATTGGCGACCGACCTTTGGATGAACTGGTGCCTTTGTACCAAGACCCAAGATCGGACATGCCCGCCACCCAGTTCAACATGAAATGGGTGGAAGCGGCGGGCCTCGTGAAGTTCGACTTTCTGGGGCTGAAAACCCTGACGGTCATTCAGAACTGCATGCAGCTTCTGGCGCTGCGCGGGGTGAAGTTTGACATCAATCTGATCCCGCTGAATGACCAAGCAAGCTTCGACCTTTACGCCAGCGCCAAGACAGTTGCGGTGTTTCAGGTGGAATCCAGCGGCATGATGGACGCGCTGCGCCGCATGAAGCCGACCTGCATCGAGGATATCGTGGCGCTGGTCGCTTTGTATCGCCCGGGTCCGATGGAGAATATTCCGGCCTATTGCGAGGTCAAGAACGGGCTGCGCGACCTGGAATCGATCCATCCGACCATCGACCACATCTTGGCTGAAACCCAAGGCATCATCGTTTATCAAGAACAGGTGATGCAGATCGCTCAGGTGATGGGCGGCTATTCGCTGGGGGGCGCGGATTTGCTGCGGCGGGCCATGGGCAAGAAGATCGCGGAGGAAATGGCCAAGGAACGGCCCAAGTTTATTGAGGGGGCGGCTGCAACCCACGGCATCGGCAAGGAAAAAGCTGGCGAAGTCTTTGACCTGTTGGAGAAATTCGCCAACTACGGCTTCAACAAAAGCCATGCGGCGGCCTATGCGGTGGTCAGCTACCAGACCGCTTACCTCAAGGCCAATTACCCGGCCGAATTCATGGCCGCCGTGATGAACTGCGACCTCCATCTGACTGAAAAGCTGGCGGTTTATAAGCGCGAGGTCGACAAACTGGGGATCAGGACCGTGGCCCCCTCGGTCAATGCCTCGCTTGCCAGCTTTACCGTGCGGGATGGCCAGTGCGTCTATGCCTTGGGTGCGCTGAAAGGTGTCGGTGTGGAGGCGATGCAACTGATCGTGCGCGCCCGGATGACCGACCGGGGCGAGAAGCCTTTTGCCACGCTGTTCGACCTCGCCCGCCGGGTTGACCTGAAACGCCTGGGCAAACGGCCTTTGGAAATGCTCGCCCGCGCCGGGGCATTTGATGAACTCGACCCCAACCGCGCGCGGGTGTTTGAAGGGCTGGACCCGCTGGTGGCCTATTCCGCCGCGATCCATGAGGCGAAATCGTCCAACCAAGTCAGCCTGTTCGGCGACAGTGGCACCGATATTCCCGAACCGCGTCTGCCCTTCCGCGACGACTGGCTGCCGATCGAGCGGCTGGCGCAGGAGCATCAGGCGATTGGCTTTTACCTCTCCGGCCACCCGTTGGATGACTATATGTCCGCCCTGCGCCGCCGCGAGGTCAAGACCCTGACCGAGATCACGCTTCTGGCCGAACGCGGGCCTTTGGTGGCGAAAATCGCAGGCTCGGTATCGGCCAAGCAGGAGCGTAAATCCGCCAAGGGCAATCGTTTCGCCTTCGTCAGCCTGTCTGACCCGACCGGGCTATATGAGGTGACGGTGTTCTCGGACACGCTGGAAGCCGCCCGCGATCATCTGGAACCCGGGATGAACGTGGTCCTGACGGTTGAAGCGAACCTTGAGGGCGACACGCTGAAACTGCTGGCGCGGGCCGCCCAACCGATCGACCAAGTGGCCGACGGTGCCGGTGCGCAAGCCATCCGCATCCACCTGAACCGGGCTGAGGCTATAGCCGCGCTTGCCGCCCTGCTGGCAAGGGTCGAAGGCCGCACCCGCGCGCAGATCACCCTCTGCGTGCCCGATGATCAGGGGCGTGAGATCGACGTGACCTTGACCCAGGACTACCCGCTGACCCCGCAAATCCGGGGCGCGATCAAGGCGATGCAGGGCGTGGTAATGGTGGAGGAGGTTTGATAGGTGCCTGCCATGCTAATGAAAGGACAACGCCGATGACCGGGCATCACGATCACGACGACCATGGGCATGAAGATCATGAGCATGACCATCCGGGGCATGACCACGGGCAGGGCCACGCCCACACCCCGGCCAGCTTCGGTGCGGCCTTTGCCATTGGCATCACGCTGAACGCGGCCTTCGTGGTGACTGAGGTTCTGTTCGGCCTGTCGGCCAATTCCACCGCCCTGCTCGCGGATGCCGGGCACAACTTTGGCGATGTTCTTGGGCTGGTGGTGGCTTGGGTTGCGAGTGTTCTGGCCATGCGCCTGCCTACGGCGCGCTACAGCTATGGCCTGCGCAGTTCCTCGATCCTTGCGGCCTTGCTGAATGGGGCGTTTCTGCTGGTGGCGACCGGGGCGATCGGCTGGGAAGCTGTTTTGCGGCTTTTGTCGCCCGAACCGGTTGCGGGGCCGACGGTCATGGCGGTGGCAGGGGCCGGCATTCTGGTCAACGGCATCACTGCCTGGCTTTTTGCCCGCGGCGCCTCGACCGACATCAACATCCGCGGCGCATTCCTGCACATGGCCGCCGATGCCGGCGTGTCGCTAGGCGTGGTGATCGCGGCCTTCCTGATCCCGCTGACCGGCTGGCTATGGCTGGACCCGGTGGCGAGCCTGGTGATTTGCGGGGTGATTATCGCCTCGACCTCAGGGCTGTTGCGCGAGGCTACGGCAATGTCTTTGGCCGCCACCCCGAACCGGATCGATCCTGATGCGGTGCGCGCGCATCTGATGGCGCAGCCGGGTGTCACGGGCTTGCACGATATGCACATCTGGCCGATTTCCACGACCCAAACCGCCCTCACCTGTCACCTTGTGATGCCCGATGCGCCGCGCAGCGATGCCTTTCTGCATGGGCTTTGCGCCAGCCTGTCGGATTTGTTCCGCATCGACCATCCGACCATCCAGATCGAGCTGAGCCCGGATTCGGGCTGCCAGTTAGCCCCGGACAGCGTCGTCTAGATCGGTTCAGGCGAGGCAGTATCGCCAGAACCGATCCGACCACTTGAAGGGACGCAAATCAGGCGGGAAACCCGGTAGAGCGGGATGAGTCTTGATGGAACCAGACCTGCGAACGTCCCCCCTTCGCCCGGAATCAAGCGCGAAGCGCGCCGGGCAGCGCCTGACCTCCCCCGAGGGAGGGCGCTCCTGCGACCTCGCCGCATGAAATGTCGTCGGGGTTCCTTGCACCATGAAGCGCACAGCACAATCATCGCTGCGCCCACCCGAGGTCAGGCGCTGCCCTCTGACATCGCGTGTTGCGGCAAGAGTTGTATCGCCATCCCCGCCACAGGGCCCCTGCACCGTTTCCATCAAGCCTCATCTCGCTCTAGCTACCTCTGGCTTCGCAGGGACAGGCATCTTGCCTGACACGCTTTATGTCCGGCTGCACAGAAAATTCCGCTTGCCGCATTGCATTCAATACACTTAAATCTACTAAGCTTGTCGAGTATCAGGAGATTCGCTGTGGACACCCTTCTCGAATTCGCCCTGGTCGGGTTCTTTGCGCAACTGGTGGATGGCTCGCTCGGCATGGGGTTCGGGGTGATCTCCTCCGCCGTGCTGCTGGCCACTGGCGTGCCGCCGCCGCTGGTCTCGGCTTCGGTCAATGCGGCAAAATTGCCGACCGGGGCCACGGCGGCTCTGTCCAATTTTTACCACAAGAACATCGACTGGCAGATCGTCACCGCTCTGGCGATCTTCGGTTCCATCGGCGGCGTGCTTGGCGCATCGGTGCTGACCGGTCTCAAGGGGCCGGCCCTGCAATATCTGGTCAACAGCTATCTTCTGCTGATCGGCAGCTACATCATTTACAAGGGCATCACCGGCATCACCCCGCGGCTGATCAATCCAAACCGTTTTCGCCTGATCGGTTTTGCCGGCGGCACCATCGAAGGCATCGGCGGCAGTTGGGGGCCCATCGTCAACACCGGCCTGCTTGGCTCCGGCGTCCATTCGCGTTATGCCATCGGCTCCACCAACTTTTCCGAATTCATCGTCTCCGCCGTGGTACTGGCCTCGCTGACGCTGGCCTTTCACCTTGGCCTGTGGGGCGCGGAAATCGAGTGGTCGGCAGTCTACATTTCGGTCGGGGGCCTCGCCCTTGGCGGACTTCCGGCGGCGTTTTTTGGCGGCTGGCTGGCCAAGCGCGCCCCCGACAGCCGCTGACCATCGCGGTCGGCATCTTTGCGCTTGGGGTGGGCATCTACCGCTTCGCCACCATGTAAGCCAGCAGACTCCGAGGTTTCGCCCGGGCCCTGTCGCAACCGTGCCACCGGCAGCGCCACGAAATTGCCGCCGGTCCGGAAAACCTTGCCAAGGCGGAGTTGACCCAAGCTGCACCTCACCAATGCGGCGGCTTCACATTGGCCTCGGGCGCGCCGGGTGCACCGTCAAAACCCGCCGCCTCGCGTTCCGCCTCCCGCCCGGCCAGCAGACCCACAATCCGGGTCAGCCGGTCCAACTCGCGGCCTTGGCGCGCCACCATATCCGACAGATCCTCCACCGCGCGGCTCAGGTGGGCGGTGGTTTCCTCAAGCGCATCGACCCGGTCCATCGGTTTCCCTTTCATCTTGGCCGCTTCATTTGTCCCTAAATATCCCACGGGTGAGCGATTTGCCCATAGGGCGAAGAAATCGCGCAAGCGAGGGTGTGAAACCCTCCGGCGCTGGCCCCCAGCGCACCCTTGGCTTGAAGCGCCCCTTTGCCTCCGCTATGGGAGCCTCAACCAACCAAGGGGCCCACCATGGCACAGGACAAACCCGCCCGCCGCCCGCGCGCCGAGACGCCCAAGGGCTTTCGCGACTATTTCGGCGCGGATGTGACCGAACGCAAGCAGATGCTCGACAAGGTGGCCGAGGTTTATCACCGCTATGGCTTTGACCCGTTGGAAACCAGCGCGGTCGAGACGGTCGAGGCTTTGGGCAAGTTCCTGCCCGATGTCGACCGCCCGAATGACGGCGTGTTCGGCTGGCAGGATGACGATGAGGGTTGGCTGGCCCTGCGCTACGACCTGACCGCCCCCTTGGCGAGGGTCGCCGCCCAATACCGCAACGACCTGCCCGTCCCCTACCGCCGCTATGCGATGGGGCCAGTGTGGCGCAACGAGAAACCCGGTCCGGGGCGGTTCCGGCAGTTCTACCAATGCGATGCCGATACGGTAGGTGCGGCCTCGGTCGCAGCAGATGCCGAAATATGTGCCATGCTGGCCGACGCTTTGGAGGCCGTGGGCATTGAGCGCGGCGACTATGTGGTGAAGGTCAACAACCGCAAGGTCCTGAACGGGGTGATGGAAGTGGCCGGGGTGCTGGACCCCTCCGATCCCGAACGGTTCGCTGAGGAGCGGGGGATTGTGCTCAGAGCCATCGACAAGCTGGATCGCTTGGGGGCGGAAGGCGTGCGCGCGTTGCTGGGCGCGGGGCGTAAGGATGAAAGTGGGGACGTTACCAAGGGGGCGGGGCTGAGAGCCGAGCAAGCCGAAAAGATAATGGCGTTTGTTAATGCAAGAGAAGGCGTTGCAGAAAGCCTCGCTTCGACAGTTAGTAGCGCGATAGATTCGGGTGTTTCCTACAGTCGTTTCAGCAGAGCGATGTTTTCGATTGTAGGGGAGTCTGGCGACGAAACGGAGTATTCGCAGATTGATGCGGAAGGTGGGTTCTATCGAAATCTCGCCACTACACGTTACCTAAGAGAACTTGTGGAAGACTCTTCTGTTGGGTGTGCGGGCGTCGATGAACTCAAGGAAATTACCGACCTTCTTGCCGCTCAAGGCTACGGCCCCGACCGCATCGTCATTGATCCCTCTGTCGTGCGCGGCCTTGGCTACTACACAGGGCCGGTGTTTGAAGCTGAACTGACCTTCGAAATCCTCGACGAGAAGGGGCGCAAGCGGTCGTTTGGTTCGGTTGCAGGCGGGGGCCGCTATGATGATCTGGTGAAGCGTTTTACCGGGCAGGCGGTTCCGGCCACCGGGGTTTCGATTGGGGTGGATCGGTTGCTCGCGGCCCTCAGGGCCAAGGGGCGGGTGGGGGCGGATACCGCCGGGCCGGTGGTGGTGACCGTGATGGACCGGGACCGGATGGCGGATTACATGGGCATGGTGGGGGAGTTGCGGCAGGCTGGCATCCGGGCGGAGGCATACCTTGGTAACCCGAAGAACTTTGGCAACCAGTTGAAATATGCCGATAAGCGGCAGTCCCCGATTGCGGTTATTCAGGGCGGCAACGAGGCCGCCGAAGGCAAGGTTATCCTGAAGGACCTGATCCTTGGCGCCAAGATTGCCGAGGGGGCCTCCTTGGAGGAGTGGAAATCCCGGCCTGCTCAGGTTGAGGTGAAGCGCGCCGACCTCGTGGCGGAAGTGCTGGCGATGGCCGACCGCCAGAAGCTTTATCCCAAATGACCAAGGCCACGATCCGGGCTGAAGCGGAGCGCATCTACGCAGTGTTTCAGGCGGCGGGGGCAAAGCCTGTCGATGCGGATATTCTGCTGCCCGCCGAGACTTTGCTGGACCTCTATGGCGAGGATATCCGGGCGCGCGCCTATGTCACCACGGATCCGCTTAGGGGCGAGATGATGCTGCGGCCTGACTTCACCGTGCCGGTGGTGCAGGCGCATATGGCGCATGGCGCGGACCCGGCGCGCTATTGCTATAGGGGCGAGGTGTTTCGCAAGCAGGACCATCTGGGCCAACGGGCCAGCGAATACTTGCAAGTCGGGTTCGAGGTGTTTGACCGCCAGGCCCCCGAAGCCGCCGATGCGGAGGTGTTTGCTTTGTTCCGCGATGTGCTGGCTGGGCTGCCGGTCAAGGCGGTCACTGGCGACATTGGTATCCTGATGGCCGCTGTGCGGGGCATTGAGACGACGGACCGGCGCAAGACAGCGCTGTTGCGCCACATCTGGCGGCCTCAGCGGTTTCGCGC
>JAYTQA010000142.1:0-4557 GCA_043746955.1 bacterium
CGCAGATAGGACATTTCATGCCCGGCGCCGGGCGGGTAAGGTGCCGCAAATGGCCACCACCGCGCGAGGAACCCTTGCCTTGACCCAAACCGATGTCTCCGGCCTGACCCAGTTGGGGGCGGCCACTGCCCAGCCTGCCGCGCCCGATCAGGCGGTGGTGGAGCGGGTGCCTGCCGGCCATTCCGGTACGCTTTATCTGGTGCGCTTTACCGCCCCCGAGTTCACCTCGATCTGCCCGATGACCGGCCAGCCGGATTTCGCCCATATCGTGATCGACTACATTCCTCGCGACTGGCTGGTGGAGAGTAAGTCGCTGAAACTGTACCTCGCCAGTTTTCGCAATCACGGCGCGTTTCACGAGGATTGCACCTTGGATATCGCCAAGCGGCTGGTGGCGCTGTTGGAGCCGGAATGGCTGCGGATCGGGGCCTATTGGTATCCGCGCGGCGGCATCCCGATTGACGTGTTCTGGCAGACCGGAGCACCGCCGGCGGCGGTGTGGCTCCCGGATCAGGGTGTGGCACCCTATCGCGGGCGCGGCTGAAAGTCCGTCTCGGCCTCAATCCTTCGTGCCACAAGGCGCTGAAGCCGCCAAAGCACACTGTCGTGGATGCCTTTTGCCTCCAGATGTGTGACGGTGTTCAGAAGATACTCGGCCCCGGTGCCCCAATGCCCACAGGCGCGTGCCAGAACTTCGGCCACCGCATCGGTCGTCAGGCGGCCGGCATAGGCGGGCGAGGCGCGGTTCATCACGAAGGCCAAGGCAAACTGCGGGCCGTAGCCAGTTGTCACTTTGATCCAGCGCGGCATGGTATTGATCGGCTTGAATGTGAACTCGCGTCGGAATAGGCGGTCAAGCTGGGCGGACAAACCCTCAGGCGGCAGGGTGTACAGCATCCCCCGACACTGGCCGCCCTGGTCCAGCGCCATCATCAGGCCCGGAACCTCGGGCGTGCCGCGAAAGCGCGGCATCCGCAGGCAGAAAGCGCGATGCCAGCCACGGGCAAGCGCCTTTTCTTCGGCCACATGCGGAATTTCAGGTTTCCAGATCAGCGAGCCATAGGCGAACACGGCGTTGGGCAAATGCGGTGCAGGATGGCTTGCAAGGATGCGCTGCACCCAATCGGCATAGTCGGCGTCAGAGTGCAGGGCCATGCCGGGCGGCGGACCGGCATCAGGCACAACGCGGTGAATCGCCGCCACATGCGCCGCTGTCAGGGACAACTCTTTGTGCCGAACGACCATCGCTACGCTTTGCCCCTAGTTGTTCAGTCCCTGCGATCTTCGGCCGCCTGATCGGCACGTGTCAAGCCTTGACGCCCTGCCCCTCGGAGGAATATCCCCCGCCATCCAGACCCGAGGCCGATGATGACCAGCGAAACCGACCCCAGTGGTGATCCCACCCCCGTACGGCGGAATTTCTATGGCCGGATTAGGGGCAAAACCCTGCGCGCCAGCCAGAAAGACTATCTGGCGGAGGATTTGGGGCCGCTGACCTTGGCCGGTGTCACCCGCGCCGAAAACCCGGCGCGCGACCTTGTGCCCTTGGAACCGTGGCGCGAAAATCGCCCGCTGTGGCTGGAGATCGGCTTTGGCGGCGGCGAGCATCTGGTCCATTTGGCCGAAAGCAACCCTGAGGTGGCGCTGATCGGGGCGGAGCCGTTCGTTAACGGCATCGCCATGCTGTTGGGCAAGGTTCGGGCGGCCCAGGTCAGCAACCTGCGGCTGCACCCCGGCGATGTGCGCGATCTGTTCGAGGTGCTGCCGCAAGCGTGCCTGTCGAAGGTGTTTCTGAACTACCCCGACCCCTGGCCCAAGGCCCGCCACCACCGCCGCCGCTTTGTGACGCCGGAGTATCTGCAGCCCCTCGCCCGGATCACTGCCCCCGGTGCGGAGTTTCGCGTGGCCACCGACATTGCCGATTATGTGCGCCAGACCCTGGACGAAGTGCCGCAGGCCGGGTTCGATCTGATCTCGCAAGGCGGGGTGCCGTGGAGCGACTGGCTTGCCACCCGTTACGAACAAAAGGCCCTGCGCGAAGGCCGTAGCCCACATTACCTGACGTTTCGTAGGGCCTGAGCGCTGATCCAACGGAGCGCTTGCGCGCAAGGCACTTATCTCGCCTCTGGCCAAGGGGCCAACCGGCTTGAAGACTGTTATCCCGCCTCTGGCCAAGGGGCCAACCGGCTTGGGGCGTGCCTCCGGCAGGGATATTTGGCTGCACCTGCCCCCCCCCGCAACTGACCCCTGCGCCTGCCCGCTGCACATGACCCCTGCACCTGAGCCCCTGCAACTGGCCCCCGGCACCTGCCGCCTGTGGACCCCTCGCACGGCTTGCGCTATCAGGCGGGCAAACGAGGAGTGCTCGATGTCCGCCCCAGTCCCTGGCCACGCCACCGCCCAACCGATGACCGCCCGCAAATCTGGCCCGTTGCGGGGCACCGCCTCGGTTCCGGGTGACAAGTCGATCAGCCACCGCGCGTTGATTTTCGGCGCGATGGCGCTTGGCGAGACCCGGATCACCGGGCTCTTGGAAGGGCAGGACGTGCTGGACACTGCGAAAGCGATGCAGGCGTTTGGCGCGACAGTTGTGCAGCACGGGCCGGGGGCGTGGTCGGTGCAGGGCGTCGGGGTCGGCGGCTTTACCGAGCCTTCCGATGTGATCGACTGCGGCAATTCGGGCACCGGTGTGCGGCTGATCATGGGCACGATGGCGACCTCGCCGATCACCGCCACGTTCACCGGCGATGCGTCGTTGCGCAAACGGCCGATGGGACGGGTGACCGATCCGCTTTCGTTGTTCGGCACACAGGCGTTTGGCCGCAAGGGCGGGCGGCTGCCGATGACGGTGGTCGGCGCGGCCAAGCCGGTGCCCGTACGGTATACTTTGCCGGTGGCCTCGGCGCAGGTGAAATCCGCCATCTTGCTGGCGGGGCTGAATGCGCCCGGGCAAACTGTGGTGATCGAGCGGGAGCCTACGCGCGACCATTCGGAGCGGATGCTCTTGGGCTTTGGCGCGCAGGTGGTGGTCGAGAAAACCGGCACGGGCAATGTCATCACCCTGACCGGTCAGCCGCAGCTTCGCGCGCAAACGGTGGCGGTGCCGCGCGACCCATCCTCGGCGGCTTTCCCGGTTTGTGCCGCGCTGATCGTGGAGAATTCCGACATACTGGTGCCGGGTGTCAGCCAGAACCTGACCCGCAATGGGCTTTATCTGACATTGGTCGAAATGGGGGCAGAGATTGAGTTTTTGAACCCAAGGCTTGAAGGCGGCGAGCCGGTGGCCGATCTGCGGGTGCGGTTCAGCGGCAACCTGAAAGGGATCGAGGTGCCACCGGAACGGGCGCCGTCGATGATTGACGAATATCCGATCCTGGCGGTCGTCGCGGCTTTTGCGGTCGGCAAGACCGTGATGCGCGGGGTCAAGGAATTGCGGGTCAAGGAATCTGACCGGATCGACGCCATGGCGCGCGGGCTGGAGGCTTGCGGGGTTCGGGTTGAAGAAGACGAGGATACGCTGATCGTGCACGGCATGGGGGCGGGCGGGATGCCCGGCGGGGCCACCGCCCGGACCCATCTTGACCACCGGATTGCGATGAGTTTTCTGGTGGCGGGGCTGGCCGCCAAGCTGCCGGTTTCGATCGACGATGCCGCGCCGATCGTCACCTCGTTCCCGATCTTTGAAGGGTTGATGACCGGGCTCGGGGCCAGTCTGTCGAAAGCCAGTCTGTCGAAAGCCAGCCTGTCGAAAGCCAGTCTGTCGAAGGACAGTCACTAAAGCAAATCACGGGAAAAAACCGGACTGGTTTTCCGGGCCGGTTGGCAAAAGTTTCATGGCATCGGCGCATTGACGCGGGGGCTGGGGCGTGGTCGGCTGCGGGCCAAACCGGGGGTTGGGCATGAAGACGTTATACTGGGCACTGCCGCTGGCCACCCTTGTCACCTATGCAGTACTCTTGGGCTATGTCACGCCGCAGCTTGTGGCGGATGCGGGCGGCGGGATGCCGTTTGACCTGCGGTTGACCGGGTATGGTCTGGGCGAGGCGCGGGCCTATCTGTCCGGCCTTTCGCCCGCCGGGGTGGCGCTGTACTTGGGCCCGTTCCGGCTGATCGACACGATCCTGCCGATGCTGGTGACGGCGACGCTGTGCCTGCCGTTGTGGCGGCGCGGGCAGTTCTGGTTCCTGCCAGCTTTGGCTTACGGTCTGTTTGATCTGGCTGAAAACATTGCCGTGGCCCGTCTGCTGCACGCTGGGCCGGAGGTTGGGGCCGAGGCGGTGGCGCTGGCTTCCGGGTTCACCCAAGCCAAGTTTACAGCCCTCGCGGTGGCGGTTCTGCTGGCAGTGTTGGCCCTGTGGCAAGCCAGACGGGCGCGGTGAATCCGGCGCTAGGCACCTGGGACGCTGTCTTTGGTCCGGCCAGCCCTGAGCTGCAAGCGCTGGCGCTGACCACGCGTGACCTGATCCGGGGCTTGCATCCTGAAACCGTCGAAGTGGCCCGCCCCGGCGACCGTGCGGTCAGCTTTGGCCACGGACCGGCCAAAATGCGCGAGGCTTA
>JAYTQA010000143.1:0-12072 GCA_043746955.1 bacterium
ATGATCTGCGCTTCCGTGAACCGTGACTGCTTCATTGTCCGTCTCCTTGCGTGGACGGACTCTACCAAAAACTGGAGGAGGTTCAGGGGCTCAGGTCACTCGCTGCGACCTGGGATTGTGCAGGGTGAGGCGTCGGCCTGGATGCAGCCCGAGAATATTATGCACTGGTACGCCTGTAATGACAGGGGTCAGATGGTCACAGCTCTGCCTGTTTGAAAACCGAATGGGGCCTGTTGCCCCCTACCCGGCGTGCATTGATGGTCTTGCCGCGGTTTCAATCAAGGATTGGAAGCGGCCTGCATGTCATCAAGTCAAGCGGTGACCGTGAGGAACCAACGGGTCGCCAGACTGCTTTCACCGTTTGGCGATTTTGTTGATATGGTAGAAATACCGGGCCAGCCGCGCCAAAACAGCAGGCAACACCAGTTCGAATGTGCTTTCATAGGGTGCATTGCTTGTCTTTTCCGCTGCAAGCGCCGCCCCGCCAAGATACTGATCCAACACCCGCTTGTTCGATTCGGCAAAGCACGCCATAATAAGGTCGCGTTCCAGTTCGCTGAGGATATTGGTGTCCGGTTTACCATTGTTGATTCGGCTGGACGCATCGGCGAGGACGCCAGCGAGGCTTTGAATAAGCTCTGACGGGGAACCTTCCAGATGCGAGTTCATGGCGCGTTTCAATTCAAACACACTTTTTTCAAGACTGTGGTTGATCACCCGCGTGGGCCTGCCAGCCAGATCGACTTGCAAGTCGACTATTTTCAGAAAATCCGCCACAATGTCACGGTCAACCAATGCATCCCGATCATAAAGCCTGACCGTCAGGGAATCTGACTCGCGCAGGTTATCTTTGAACAATTTCAAATAACGTTCGTAGTTAAAATATTTCCCGTAATGCGTGAATGCCTGGCTGGTTGTATCGGTCGTCGTGCCGAATTTTACGATCTGGTTGTAAAACGAGGAAAACGCATCATCCTGCCGGCGCAGATAGATGACGACATTGATATCATACGCGACAAAAATACCCATGACTGCGGCCATAAAGTCCTTGATGCCATCATCCTCAATCAAATGCAGCTTTTCTGTGGACAGGATAATACTTCGGTCTCCCGCAGACTCCCGCATCGCCGTCAGGAGGGTGCGCAGGTTTTCGCCGGTCTTTTTCGTCAGGTCATCATGCTGAAAACTATGGGTAAAGCGGGGAAGATAGGTAAACTTGCGGCCGTTCAGCGGCACTTCGTTGAAATGAAGCGCCTGTTGCAAGGCCGTGGAACCCGTTTTATGCACCGGCAGATGAAGTATTAGGCTAGGCTTCGTCATTCAATACACCACACATCTGTCCTGAACTTTGGCAGTTTGGCCAAAGCTCGCCCGGGCCCCGCGCCAAAGTTCAATGCTTTTCAATTTCCTTGTCAGCCCAGACCATACGCGCCGTTTCCATTGGCACCTCGGCGAGCGGCATGTTCAGGCTCTTCTCCCGACTCCAATTGTTCAACGAGGTCAGCATTGGTTGCACGACATCGCTTTTGATCGACCAGTGTGTCATGCCAAAGAAATGGTTGTCGAACATGAACAGCCGCGGCACGGCTCCTAGAATGTCAAAACCAACGGCAAATGCGCCCCGCACCGTATTGAGCATCAGGGTTGTCGCCAAAAACGCACCGTCGTCTGCTGCGCCGGGATTCAGAATGATGCCGGCATTCGGCGTTTTGTGCATCACAGGACGACCATCAGCGTCGAACTTGGGTTCCACTCGTGGGCATAACAAGGAGTTGGCGGTGATCAGCCCACCGCCGAATTGGCCGGAAACGCGGATGCTTTCCTGACTGATCGGTTCAAAGATGTTGCGAAAGATGCAAAAAAAGGCTGTGTCGTTGATGGCAATCAAGGGCGCGTCGGTTTCAGCCATGGGCGCTATGCGGTTGTCCGCCACCATGAGCCCTGCCGCATGGCCAATAGTGCAGACAGCCCCGCCCGCAGCGCCATTGAAATCGTTGCGTTCGACCCAGACACCGCGCGTGCCTTCCGCCAGAATTGCAACCGCATCGGTGCGGCCAAAGCGATTTTCCAGAATTCGGATCGTGGTCGGGCGGGCCAAGGTCAAAGCATCGCGCCCCGGTTCATCGGGGGTGAGCGCGGCATAACCCAAGGCCACCGTCGCTTGTACCAGATGGATGAACGACATCGCCGTATGGCCATCGAACTGCGAATGCAGGATGACCACCGTGTCGACCTCGCCCACCACCTTGATCGCAAAGCCTACGTTGCGCACGAAAAGCGAACGGTCAATCAGCACGCGCTTGCTGCCGCCGGAAACGCGGATGGCGGATTGAAACGCGCCGGACAGGACCGCCGCAGAAACCGAGATATCCTGGCTCGCGACAATGTCGATAGCGGTCGGATGCACCTGCGTCACGCGAAGTCCACAGACCGCGACCTTTTTGGCGCCAGAAATCAGGATGACCGGCTGGTCATGAACCGCCACGTCGACGCGGAGCCCCGACAGATCCAGCACGAGCTGATCCGCCCGTTCCACCCGCAGGCTGCGGTCCCAGAACACCGTCCCGCTGATGACCAGGCGCTGTGGTCGCGCGCTGGCAATAGCTTCGTCAACCGCCGCCTGCACCTCTGCCATGGTCGAAGCGCGGATCGCGCGCAGCTTTACTGGCACGTCTGGCGCGTGATCCGACAGGCCCGGAATCGAAGCTTTGTCAAGCCAGGCGGATGCTGCCAAAGGTCCGGTGGCTACAAAGAATGCTTTTGCCTTTTTCGCGTCATCAGACAGCAAGTCCTGATATCGGTCCGGCAGCGGCGCACCCGCCCCGTGGTCGTGCCACGGCACCGGCGCGCTGAGAAGTTTGACGACATCAAGCATCTTGCATCATCCATAAATTCAGGGCGTGTGCATGGTTCAGGTCGTCCAGTTCGGCGTCGTCCAGCACAGATGCGGTGGAAACAGCCTCAGCTAAGGGCGGAGCATCGCCGGCCTTGGCAGTGGCGATCCGCGCGAGACCCGCCTCGTAAAGGCCGAACAATTCCGTCAGGTGATCTTGCATGGAGCGTAGCTTCATCGCACTGGCCCAAAAGCTGGACAGCGCGACTGCGCCGGTTTGCAGGCGCTGGATCGCGTCCGCAAACGCCTCGTGCGAGCCGGCTTCAAAGACGAAATCCGGGTTACCGCCCAATTCCTGCGCCCCGCCCTTGTCAGCACACAAGACCGGCACACCATGGCTCATGATCTCCAGCGCCACCTGCGGCAAGTTGTCTTCCCAAAGTACCGGCACTACGCCCAGATCGACATCGGCCATCAGGCGCGGCAAGTCGGTGTGCTTGTAGCCGTCCATATGCTCAACGCCGAAAAGCCGGTGTCGAAGGTCGTTGATCCGACGGCTGATGTTCGCATCGCCGTTCGATTTGGCCGCAAACTTCACGCGGAGTTTGCGCGCAATCGGGGCGGGCAGACGTTCCAGTGCGTCCAGCAGAAAGAAAAAGCCCTTGTCGCCCCGCATATAGCCCAGATAGGCAATCGACAGCACATCCGGATCGGCCAGCGTCTGCCGCTTTTTCGCCTTTTCCAGCAATTGGCTGTGTTTTGTGCCGATGTAGGACACATAGCTGCGCGCGGGGTTCACGCCGTAGCTGACCAGTACCCGAGCCACCCGCTCTGACACGGCAAGGTGCATATCGATCGAGCGGTTCAGGATGGCGACCGCCAGACGACGTCTGCGGGCAAAGCTGTTTTCCACCCCCGGCTTCACCGGCATCCGGTCTTCGCGCAAGAAAGCCTGATCCCGCTGGCGTGACAGGTCTGCGAGCAACTTCAGCGTGCCATTTTCGGAAAACGCCCGGGCAAACGTCGGCGAGGATGCGGTGATTCCATTGGATTTCATCAAGGTGGACAATTGTTGGGCGGCAAAGATTTCGACCTTCGGCGGCTTCCACACCAGACAATCTACACAAGCCCTGCCGTGGTCAAAATCATCGCAATGCTTTTGCTCATGCGACCAGAGGTTAACCTGAGGGCAGACCGGAAAATAATTGTGGTGGGAAAACACCACCAATGTTTGGGGAAATTCGTCCTTGAGCTCCAGGAACGTGAACGGGATGCCTTCAACATTGTTGAAATGGACGATGTCATAGGGGCCCTGTTCGCGCAGGAAAGCGTGAAACACGTCCAGCGCCGGTCCCTTCTCAAACAGCCGGTCATTCCAGCCGAAGGCCGAATGACCGGGCGACATGACGGGCGAGTTGATCAACTGAAAGCTGCGGCAATCCGGATCATAGGCGTTTTCGGTGCGGCGAATTTCAGGTTTCGAGGATTCAATCGAATAAAACAGTCCACCGGACAGGAAGTCGACCCGGATGCCATGATCCACCAGCGCCTCGATCAGGTTTTTTTGATAGACTGAAACGCCGCCGCCACGGTTTTCATCGTCGTCGAAGGGCACCCAGTTGTAATAAAGAACCTTCAAGTCCTGTCTCATCCGGACCCTTCCCGATCAAACCCCGGAACCGTGTAACATGCCGTAAAACACTGTGCAATCGCGCTGGCTTATGAACTTAGCGGGCGACCCGTGCGCTGGCCACGCCGCGCATTTCGCGGCCCGGCCCGCAGGCACAAGTGATGGCGGACGAGTTTTGCAGCGCTGCGGCTTTGCCGGTACTGGCCAACAGATCAAGGCTGGTGAACGGGTTGATGGCACGGCTTTGCCCAGGGTGTGCCGGATCCTCTAGGGTGGCCCGGTAGGCACGAAAGCCGGTGCCATCGCCGGGGCCGAGCGCGTCGCAGGTCATGTCGCAGGACGCTCCGCCCCCTTGCACCTGAACATCACGGTGGAACGCGGACGACGGGAGCTGGGTTGAACAGGCCACTGTCAGCGCGTCGCCCTGGTGAAGAGTTTCCGTGTCGGACAGGTTTACTTGCAGCGTTTTGCCCACCGCTGCGTCGATCCAGATGACGCCAAGTGCTGCGTTTGCCGCACAAAGTGCAGTCGCCTGGTGAAGTGCCGTTTGGTTGCCCTTTGCCACGCCTGACACGATCACCAGATTGCCGGGCCGCGTGCTGCTCGTGCCAATATCGCTGCACATCAGGGTGGCGGCGGCGATGCCCTGCCCGGTCAAGGGGTCGTGGACTTGGTCAAGGGGCTGCGTGTGGGGCAATTCCGCCCCCTGCAACGGGGAGCCGGGGGCGGTCGCGGTCGCGGACAGGCAATAGGGCTTGCGCGCACCACCACCCGCCAGATTGCTGGTGCCACAGATCTCATCGCAGCTTTGCGAAAACTCTGGCCTGCCCGGCTTGACAGTCTGAAAGGAGCTGCCGCCGTAAAGCGCGTTTCGGGTCTGCGAGGCCTGCATGTCATCGGCCCCCCAGCTTTCGTACAGCACGAACTTCCGGTTGGCGTGATAGGGGTCGATGTAAAACATGCTGTTCCACAACGCCCCCTGATCCCAGGGGGAGTTATTCGAAAGATCGGGCAGCCAGGTCTTGCTGAGCGGCGCTTTGGCAGAGGCGTCAATCGGACCGGAATTGGCGGCATCCAGCAGGGCAGACAGGCCGGTCAGCGCAAAGAACTTGGAATGGGTCGGAAAGTCGCGCGCGGCGGGGTGATCGGGGGAATCCGCGGTAACCAGGTTGAAGTTGACCGAAAAGATCAACGTGTCACTGCCGCCGTTGCCGAAGTTGAAACTTTGCTTTTTCCAAACCGTTTGCCCCTGCCGCGCCCATGCCTTAACGGTCATGGCATCCGGCACCTCTTCGGCCAACACGCGGACCGGGGGCCGGAACTGCGGATCGCCGGCCGGCGACAGGATCAGCTCCTGCAGCACAAAGCCATTCCACGGCCTGCCATTATCGGTGCAAGCTGCCACTCTATCCTGGCGGCACATGAAACCCACCACCAGCCGGCCCTTGGTGCTGGCGAAATAATCGCCACTCGTGCCCACTGGGTCCACCGTCACCCGGGTCAGGCCAGTGGGCTTCTGGGTGCCGGCATAGCCCGGGATCGAAAGGACCGATTTGGTCCATAACGTCTTTTGCGCCACCGGGTCAAACAGCACCATGAACCCAAGATTATCCGCGCCGTTTTTGGATTTGGCCCGCGCCTGATAGGTGATCACCAGCTTGCCGTCATGGGCGGCCATTGCCGCGTTCAGCACACCCTTTGATCCGTTCGGCGGCACGATGGTGAAGGTAGCGTCGGGGACAGCCTCCCACTGTGAAAACGGGGTGACGGTGGCACCATCGCTGAACTTATCCGCCGGAATGCGGGCGAGGATCAGGCGGTTGCCCTGCTCTGTCTCGCGTTCCACCCGCATCAGCATATAGACGTAAGGCACACCGTTCAGCGTCAGGGCTGTCAGCGTCGGGTTGGCGAGCGAGCGTTCAAAGCCATGCGCCGCATCAAAGCGGAGCGGGGCGATATTCTGGGCGGTGTCTGAAAAGTTCAGATCTGCCGCCGTGATGGTGACGGCGGCAAGGTCCGGCCCGGCCGGTTTAAAGGCGGGGCCTGCCACGGCGCTGGTGCCAAGGCAAAAGGCAAACGTCGCCAAAAGCAGGTGAAATCTGGGCATAGGCTGACCCTTTGAAACAGGTTACTTTTTCGGTGCGCCAGCAATGCCGTTGCTGATGCCACCCGGTGCACGTTGCTGGGCGATCGTGATTTGATCCTCCTTCAGGACTGCCATGCGGCCCATGCGCAGCCGGATGATGACCCGGGTCGCAAGGTCCATCGCTTGTTCCAGCACCTCATCCCGCGGTGGCAGCGGGCGTTCTCTGGAGGGGGAGAACAGGCTATGCCTATCCGGGAAGAAATCGGCCCGCAGCCTTTCGTTGGCCTCGCCCACGCCTGACATGATCTGGGTGCGCTGGTCAGATGACAGAGCGAGTTTAGGCGCATCGTCCGGTGTCAGCTGCATCAGCTGCGTGACCAGCCCGAAGCGCAGCGGATTGGGCCTGGCGTTATGCAAAAGCTGCGGGATGCGCTCGTTCAACGACCGCAAGCATTCGGCAGCGGGAGCCGACAGGCTTTCGTTGATGCGGGGCGGAATTTCCAATCCGTCCAAACTGAACCCGCAGGCGGCGGCGAAATCCGCCAGCAGATCGCCGTCTTTGAGGTAAGTCGGGTCGAGCAGACGCAAATCGAAGCGCTCGTGCCCGACAGCCTCTACCCACATCCTGATCCGCGGTTCATGGTCAAGCGAGATGCTGCGTTGGTCGATCAGCCCTTGCAGACGCTGGTTCGACCCACGTTTCAGAATCTCGGAATATTCGCTGACGATCAGGTCTTCCTGATTGCGGATGTACAGGATGTAGCTGACGTCGTCGAAATACTTGGTGAAGATCCGGTCTAGCGCCTGCATCGCGTTGACAGATTTCAGCCAAGGATAGATGTGTTCGGAGGAAAACAGTGCGACCGGCTCGGTCCATGTCGCGCGATTGGCCGCCAGTTCGGCCTCGATCGCCGCTCCGGTCGCCTTGTGGGTCGCAAGGTCGGTCGAGGAGTAGCGGGTCTGCTCCTCGACACCCGGCAGCAGTTTGTCGATGCTGGCCAGCGCCGCGAGCGGGTATTCGAATTGGCTGCCACGGCCTTTGACATTGCGATGAAAGCGAAAGCCTTGGGCGGCCATCGGCTTGGCATTGTTGAACAGGAATTCTTGAATCGTCGAGGACCCGGTTTTCGGCGCGCCGATGTGGACGATGGCCTTCATGTCGGTCGTTCCAATGCGAGGGTTACTACCCGGTGACAGTGGACGGGCAACGCGCTAAACCCCAACCGTTTTGGCGGCTCTGGCCCGGCCCCCGGCGGCTTTCAGCCGTTTGCGGTTGGCTTTTTTAGCGCCGACCGGACGCGGAATCGTGCTGGGGCTGTCATCCGGGCGGTTCACCGTGGCCAGTGCCTGATCTTCTTCGTCGAGGTTGCCCCAGGTCCCACTGCGCACGTCGATCACCAGGTCCACAGCGATTTCAAGGGCACGCGCGAGGATTGAGGTACGGTCATCCTCTGCCCCCGCTTTAGACGCCGCTGCGTAAAGCAAGGGCCGGTCCGGAAAATAGGCGGCGCGCAGCTTTTCCGAACTTTCCGCCGTGGCAGCCGCAATTTCGGCGAGTTGGTCTGCGGTCAGGCGGATTGGGGTTTTGGATTTGGGGTGCCTCATCACCCGGCGCATCACGCCCCGGTTCATCGGGTTGACCGTAGCCACGTCGATGATCTGGGGCACGCGTTGGTTGAACAGGCTCAGAACCTCCACCGCTTCGGCGGTCAGGGATTCGTTCATCCGCTCGGGAATTTCCAACCCGTTCAGCGAGATGCCGCAGACCCCGGCGAAATCGGCGATCAAATCACCGTCGGTCAGGAAATCGGACTCGAGCAGCCGGGCTTGGAATCGGTCGCGGCCCACGGCTGTCACCCAGCGGGTCACTTCGGCATACTGATCAATGTAGGTCAGCCGCGTCTTCACAAACACATCCTGCGCCACGCCGCGCCCGCGTTTGATCCGCTCAGAAAACGCGCTGAGGATTTGGCCGACCGGACTGCGCAGGTACAAGACATAGGTCACATCGTCGAAATGCGCGGAAAGCATCGCGTCCATGGATTTGATCGCGTCATCCTCGTTCAACCAAGGCAGGATATGCTCTGCGGTGATGATCAAAGTTTTGTTGGGATGACGTTCGGCAAAAGCCTCAAGGTCGGCAGCAACCTTGTCATGGACTGTCATCGCCGTCGCAAGGTCGGGTGCGCCATACCGCATCCGGCTTTCGCCTGATTGCGGAAGGCGACCAATCCGGGCCAGCGCTGCAATCGGCACATCAACATGGCTTCCGTGCGTGTTGGACTCGAGGCCAATCCGAAGCCTTGCCGGCGCAATGCTTTGAGGTTCATCGTCAGAAAAGCCTGAATCGAACTCGACCCGGTCTTGGGTGCGCCAATGTGGACGATGGCTTTCATCGCGGGATCAGGCCCTTGTCAGGTTTGGCCTCACCTATAACACAGCAAAACATGCTAACCCCAAAGATCGTCTCAATTTTCTTAAGCCACGCGGAACTGCCTTTTCGGTATGGCAAAGGCTAGGCTATGTCAACGACAACGCCGATCCGGCAGCTTTCCGGGCCTAAATCCCCGCCCTTTTCTATGTCAAGCGAACTTGCCGTGGCAGTGCTTGAACTTTTCGCCGGACCCACAGGGGCAGACGCCATTGCGCGACGGATTGCCCCAAGTGGTCGGATCGGATGCCACAAAGCCTCCGAGCGCCGCACCAGCCACTGCGGCGACCAGCACTGGAGACTCCACGGGGTCCGCCGCTGCCCGGGCCGCCTGCTGTTGTGCGGCCATTTGGGCGATCATTGCCTGTTGTTCGTCCTGCGACATCGGGCGGACGAGGCCCAGCTTTTGGGTGACCTCTTGGCGCAGCGAGTTCAGCATGGATTCAAACAGCGAAAAACCTTCGGTCTTGTATTCGTTGAGCGGGTCGCGCTGCGCATAGCCGCGAAAGCCGACCACCGTGCGCAGATGTTCCAAAGTCACCAGATGTTCGCGCCACTTGGCGTCAATCGTTTGCAACAACAACTGCTTTTCGATGGTGCGCATGGTTTCGGGGCCGAAGGCCTCCAGCTTCTGCGCCATGACTTTGTCGCTTTCGGCGACAAGCCGCTCCAGCATCACGGCCTGATCCACGCCCTCTTCCTTCGCCCATTTGATGATGGGCAGATCCATGTTCATCTTTTCGATGACAGCGGCATACAGACCGGGCGCGTCCCACTGGTCGGCATAGGATTTCGGCGGCAGGAAGAAATCCACCTGATCCTCGGCAACCTGATGGCGCATGTCTTGCACAATTTCGCCGAGATCCTCGGCCTGCATAATCTCCAGCCGCTGACCAAAGATGGCCTTGCGCTGGTCGTTCATCACGTCGTCAAACTTCAAAAGCTGCTTGCGAATGTCGAAGTTGCGGCCTTCGACCTTGGCCTGCGCGCGTTCCAGCGATTTGTTGACCCAAGGATGAACAATGCTTTCGCCTTCCTTGAGGCCCAGCGTTGACAGCACCTTGTCGAGCCGCTCGGACCCGAAAATCCGCATCAGGTCATCTTCCAACGACAGGAAGAACGACGAACGGCCGGGGTCGCCCTGACGGCCCGACCGACCGCGCAGCTGGTTGTCGATGCGGCGGCTTTCGTGTCGTTCCGTAGCCAGAACGAACAGACCACCAGCCGCCAGAACCCTGGCCTTCTCTTCCGCATGTTCGGCTTCGATTTTGTCGCGCACTTCATCAGGGTGCAGGTCCGGGTCGGCGGCAATCGCCTCCAACACCTTCATCTCGACGTTGCCGCCCAGCTGAATATCCGTGCCACGACCGGCCATGTTGGTGGCAATGGTCACGGCGGCGAATTTGCCTGCGTCGGCCACAATCTGCGCCTCGGCCTCGTGCTGGCGGGCATTCAACACGTTATGGGTGATGCCTTCCTTTTTCAGCATGTCGGATAAAGCCTCGGACTTCTCAATCGAGGTGGTGCCAACCAGGATCGGCTGGCCTTTTTCATGCGCGGCACGGATCGACTTCACGATGCCTTCGTACTTTTCGCGCGAAGTGCGGAACACCTGATCGTGGTCGTCGATGCGGGTGATCGGGCGATTGGTGGGAACCTCCACCACGCCCAGTTTGTAAATCTCCATGAACTCATCGGCTTCAGTGGTGGCCGTGCCGGTCATGCCAGCGAGCTTGTCATACAGGCGGAAGTAATTCTGGAAGGTGACCGAAGCGAGGGTGACGTTTTCCGGCTGAACCTTCACGCGCTCCTTCGCCTCAATCGCCTGATGCAGGCCTTCGGACAGCCGCCTGCCCCGCATCATCCGGCCAGTGAATTCGTCGATCAGCATGACCTCGTCATCCTTGACGATGTATTGCTGGTCTTTCTGGTAAAGCTTGTGCGCCCGCAACGCCTGGGTGACGTGGTGCACCAAAGTCGTGCTTTCCGGGTCGTACAGCGATTGGCCGTCCGGCAGCAGACCCGACGCCAACAGGCGCTGTTCGATGAAATCATTGCCGTCCTCGGTATAGGTGGCCGAGCGGGTTTTTTCGTCGAGCTTGTAATGCTCGTCGGTCAGTTCGGGGATCAGCGCGTCAATCTTCTGGTACAGATCGCTGCGGTCTTGGCTTGGGCCAGAGATGATCAAGGGCGTGCGCGCTTCGTCGATCAAGATGCTGTCGACCTCGTCCACGATCGCAAAGTTATGCCCGCGCTGCGCCATTTCGGCGATGGAGCCCTTCATATTGTCGCGCAGATAGTCAAAGCCCAGCTCATTGTTGGTCGCATAGGTGATGTCGGCGCGGTAGGCGGCCATCTTTTCTGTATCGGGTTGATAGGGATAGACCACGCCGGTCGACAGACCCAGTGCTGCATAGACCTTGCCCATCCATGCCGCATCGCGCTTGGCCAGATAGTCGTTCACGGTCACGACATGCACGCCCTTGCCGGACAGCGCATTCAGATAGGCCGGAAAGGTTGCAACCAGTGTTTTGCCTTCACCGGTGCGCATTTCGGCGATGTTGCCTTGATGCAGGAAAATCCCACCCATCAGTTGTACATCAAATGCGCGCAGGCCAAGCGCGCGGCGGGCAGCCTCACGGCAGTTGGCGAAAGCTTCCGGCAGGACCGCTTCCAGGCTTTCGCCGTCGTCTTGCACGCGCTTGTTCAGCGCGACGGTTTTTTCAATGATACCCTCGTCGGTCAGCGCGGCAAATTCCGGCTCCAGCGCGTTGATCTTGGCCACCAGCGGGCGCACCAGTTTGACCATGCGGTCATTGGGCGTGCCAAAGACTTTCCGTGCAAGCGTTCCCAGACCCAGCATCATCACTCCGCTTGACCAAATTCAGTTCTGCGCAAATCACTGACACCTTCGTGCGAGGCTTGGCCTTGCCCGCACGCATGTCACCCCCTAGAACAGCCGAGCAGGTTGGCCAACCTGGCGCGGCCCACTTCCCTCGGACGTGTGCGATTTAAGGTCTGGCCATGCCATAGTCAACGCTGCGCAAGTCGCAGCCGCATCAGGAGCGTGTGAGATGACGAAACTTTACGGG
>JAYTQA010000144.1:0-12038 GCA_043746955.1 bacterium
CCGCACGGCGAAGGCCCGCAATGGGCAGCGCTGAAGCTGGCCGACCAACACGCCCTGGTGCGGGATGCCGATTGGGTGCTGTTCGCCGATATCGACGAGTTTCTGAACATCCACATCGGCGGGCATACCTTGCCTGACCTCTTGGCCGCGTTGCCGCAAGCCGACGCGATCACCCTGACCTGGCGGATGTTCGGCAATGCCGGGGTTGTCGCCTATCAGGACCGCCCGGTGACCGCGCAGTTCACCCAAGCCGCCCCCGCGACGCTCGGCTGGCCGTGGCGCGCGCAGATGTTCAAGACGCTGCACCGCCCCTCGCACTTTCGCAAACTGGGGGTGCACCGGCCCAAAAGCCCCACGCCCGGCCTTGAGGCGCGCTGGTTTGACGGATCGGGGCGTCCGCTGGCCTTGGGCCAACGGCTGTTTTCCGACTACGGTCAAGATAACTACCGTCTCGTGCAACTGAACCACTACGCGCTGGGGGCTATGGAAAGCTATCTGGTCAAATGCGACCGGGGCCGGGCCAACCGCGAGGCTTCGGCCTTTGACATGGGCTATTGGGTGGAACGTAACCTGTGTGCGGTGCAAGATCGCACCATCGCCGCTGGCGACAGTTCGGCCTTGCGTGCCGCGTTGCACGCCGACCCGGTGCTGGGGCTGCTGCACCATCAGGCGGTGGCATGGCGCCGCACCCGTTTTGCGGCATTGATGGCGCAAGAGCCGTGGCGCGCCTTGTTCGGCCGGTTGTTGATGACCGGGCCCAGCCGCACCCTGAGCGGGGCCGAGGCCGCGCTGATCCATGCGCACCGCCCGCCGGACTGACCCGAGGCCGGCAGGTCCGCGCGCGGACAAAGAACCGGCAGGTCCGCGCGCGGACCAAGAAGACGGCCGGCAGCTCCGCGCACTGGACCAGTCTCTGGCCCAGAGACTGGCCCAGAGACTGGCCCAGAAACTGGTCCAGAAACAGTCTGGCGGTACTGTCCTGTCGGCGCAGTCAATTTGGCCGGTTATTTCCTTGCCCGGCGGCCACATGGCGCGATAATGGCGGTCAGAATTAAGATCCGGTGGCCCGCTTATCGGCTGCTCAGTGGGTGTGACCAGAACGGGCAAGTGTTATGACGGAACCTGACAGCGACGTGATGCTGGACGCCACTGGCGCGACCGACGGGGCGGATTGGCTCGCCCGGATGCGCGCCATGGCCGAGGATGGCGGCACCTATCAGCCGCTTGGCCCGGCGCATCACGCGCTTTTCATCGACAACGGCCCGACGCTCTTGGTGACCTTCGACAGCTATGCCACCGCCCGCAGCCGCCCCAAACAACTGCCGGTCGGCCTGCAACTCGCCGATCAATGCGACTGGTCGCATCTGTGCCTTCTATCGGACGCGGACCCGTGGTTTCGCGATGCAAATGTTTACGGCCATTTCGATCATCTGATCGACGCCGGTTTTTTCGAGCGGTTTGACCGGGTGCTGTTTTATGGGGCAGGGGCTGCGGGCTATGCGGCGGCGGCATTCTCGGTGGCGTCGCCCGGCGCGCGGCTGCTGCTGATCAACCCGGTGGCGACCTTGGCCCCGGCCCTCGCCGGGTGGGACACCAGGCACCGCGCCTGTCGCCGGCTCGATTTCACCAGCCGCTACGGCTTTGCCCCCGATATGGTTGAGGCAGCGCTGGAGGCCACGGTGATCGTTGACCCGACTGGCAGCATCGACGCCATGCACGCGGCTCTGTTTCACGCCCCCCATGTGCGCCAGTTTTCCGCCCGCTTTGGCGGCCCCTATCTGGAAGCGAGCTTTGCCCGATCAGACATCCTGCACCACCTGATCGCGGCGGCAGTGGAGGGCCAACTGACCGCCAGCCGTTTTGGCCAGTTGTGGCGCAAGCGGCGCGACGATCTGATTTATCTGCGCCAGTTGCAGGCCGCCGTCGCAGCCCATCCGGCCCGTGAGGCGATGCTCTGCCGCAACGTGGGAACCCGGCTGAACCGCAACCGGTTCAAAAAGCGTCTGGCGGATCTGACCGGCAAGGGCTGAGGCCAGCGCGGATCGGTGAATGCGGCTATGCGCCCGGCAAGCTCGGACCTTGGGGTTTTAGCGAGGACTGGTTGCAAAACCGGTAGCCCTCTTGCCGGACGCCTTTCAGATCGCCCATGGTGGTACGAACGCCGCATCATCGCCGATCCGCACCTGTGCGCCGACCGGCAGCACGGCGATTGCGGCAAACGGGGCATCGCCGGGGTTGGCGAGCGAAAACGGGGTCTCTGCTGGAACCACGATGGCGTCGCCTGCCGCAAAGATATGGGTGTCGGGGCCAATCCGCACCTCGGCCACGCCGTTTAGCGCCACCAGCACCTCTTCGCGCGACAGGCTGTGCAGGGTGCCCGGCGCGTGGGGCGCCAGGGTCACCCGCCAGACCGCAGTTTCCCGCGCGCCCCGGCTTGGGGCGGCAAGGCCCGCGAAGGTGACATGGGGGATTTCGAACAGGACGGCATCGGCCGCTTTGATATGGGGCATGATTTCGGCTTTCCGATTTGGCGGTAATGGATTATCGTCAAGTCACTTGACCATATAGGGATCGGGAAAATAGTCAAGCTGCTTGACGATACGCCCTATCCGCCGTTGCTGGACCATATCGGTGTGGCGTTGTGGCGGGCGATGCAGAACTGGAAGGCGGAGTTTGACCGCCAGATGGTGGCGCAAGGCTATCGGGTGTTTGGCGAAGCGGCCTCCGGTATACTGGGTCACATCGGCCCGGCGGGGATCGGCCAGCAGGCACTGGCGCGCCAGATGGCGGTGACCAAACAAGCCACCCAGCAGTTTGTCGATGCGTTGGTCGGGCAGGGGATCGTACTGCGCCGGCCCGACCCCGAGGACGCGCGCGGCAAGATCGTGGTGCTGACCCCTGTGGGCAAGGCGATGATGGCACAGGCGAACGCGGTCAAATTGGCGATCGAGGCGGACTATCGGGTGCGGCTGGGGGCGGCGGAGTTTGCCGCACTTGAAGCGGCGCTGAGGGTGCTGGCCAGGCCGGGTTAATTGACCTTGGCCATCTCCACCAACTCCGCCGTGCGGGTGACGGTGACCCGGGTGCGGCAGATATCGATCATCATCGGCTCGGCACTGCCGCCGCGATAGGCCCAGCCCTCGGCCGCACAGGTCGCATCCCGAAAGCTGATCCAGGCGCGCTGACCGTCGCGCAAGGCCAAGGCCGCGCCTTGATTGCCCGCATCCAGACCGGAATCGATCTGTTTCATCAGGTCCATCGCGGCTTTGTAGCCGATGGTGAGCTTGGCATCGGCGTTCAGCCAGTCCTGCCCGGCGCAATAGGTCAGATCGACCTGCGCTTCGGCCTTGGTGCAATCGAAATCCTGCGCTGTCGCCGGCCGGGCGCTGAAAAACGGGGCGGTCAACAGAACCGCAAGCGCTGCAAATCGGATCATCTTCGCCTCCATCGTTCCGGCCAACCTAGCCCAAGCCGATGACCGGGTGCAATCCCACTGGAAAAGCGCCGCTGGCTGGGCTAGTCCGGGCCGATGCCCCAGAGCCTGACGATCCGCCGCCCCGATGACATGCACCTGCACCTGCGCGATGGTGCAATGCTGGCGGCTGTGGCCCGCGAAACCGCCCGCGATTTTGCCCGCGCGATCATCATGCCCAATCTGGTGCCGCCGGTGGTGACCGGGGCGCAGGCTGTGGCCTACCGCGACCGCATCCTGGCCGCGCTGCCGGACGGTGCGACGTTCGAACCTCTGATGACGCTGTACCTGACCGAAACCACCGACCCCGCCGATGTGGCGGAGGCCGCCGCCTCCGGTCTGGTCAAGGCGGTCAAACTCTATCCCGCCGGTGCCACCACCAACTCGGATGGCGGCGTGCGGGATCTGGCCAAGGTGATGAAGGTGCTGGAGAAAATGGCCGAAATCGGCCTGCCGCTCTGCACCCATGGCGAGGTCACGACACCCGAGGTTGACATCTTCGACCGCGAGGCGGTGTTCATCGACACCGTGCTGGACCCGCTGCGCCAACGCCTGCCGGAACTCCGCGTGGTGATGGAGCATATCACCACCGAAGAAGGTGTGGCCTACGCCGCCGAGGGTGCCAATATCGCAGCCTCGATCACCACGCACCACCTGATCCTGAACCGCAACCACATCCTCGCGGGCGGCATCCGTCCGCATTACTACTGCCTGCCGGTCGCCAAACGCGAAAAACACCGGCTGGCGCTCTGCCGTGCCGCAACCTCTGGCAACCCACGCTATTTCCTCGGCACCGACAGCGCCCCGCATCCCGATGCGCTGAAGGAACATACCTGTGGCTGTGCGGGCTGCTTTACCGCTACGAACACCATGCCGATCCTGGCCCATGTGTTCGAGGCGGCAGGCGCTTTGGACAAGCTGGAGGCGTATACCAGCCTGCACGGCGCTGCCTTCTACGGCCTGCCGCCGAACCAAGCCCGCATCACACTGACCAAACACGATCTCCCGCAAACCTTCCCCGACAAAATCCCGACCGGCGCTGGCCCGGTCACCGTGTTTAACCCCGGCTTCCCCGTCCACTGGCGCGTGGCAAGCTGATTTCATCTGGGCGAAAATACTCCCGCCGGAGGCTCCTATGGCTGCTGTCAAACGCTCCGCGGGGGATATTTGGACCAAAGTAAAATCGCAGAGAAAAGCAGAAAAGGTTCGCCGATGATCCCCGCCAGCTTCCCGCCCAAAGCGGATATCGCCCGCCTGACCGCCCGGGCTTTGCTGGAGATCAAGGCTGTGCATTTCAACGCCGAAACCCCTTTCACGCTGGCCAGTGGTCTGCCGTCACCGACCTATATCGACTGCCGCAAGCTGATCTCTTATCCGCGCATCCGCTCGGTGCTGATGGATTTTTTGACCGCGACCGTGCTGCGGGATGCCGGGATGGAGGCGTTCGACAATATTGCGGGCGGGGAGACGGCGGGCATCCCGTTCGCCGCCCTGGTCGCCGAACGGCTGGCCCTGCCGATGACTTACGTGCGCAAGAAGCCCAAAGGTTACGGTCGCAACGCCCGGATTGAAGGTGTTATGACGCCCGGCCAGCGCGTGCTTCTGGTCGAAGACCTGACCACCGATGGCGGATCAAAACTGTCCTTCGTCGAGGCGATCCGCGAAACCGGGGCCACCTGCGGCCATACCGCGGTGATCTTCTATTACGATATTTTCCCGGAAACCGCGGGCAAACTCGCCCAACACGGCATTGCCCTGCATCACCTTTGCACCTGGTGGGACGTACTGGCCGAGGCGCGCGCGCAGGGGGCGTTTGATCTGGCCACCCTGACCGAGGTGGAAGCTTTTCTGCACGACCCACGGGCCTGGCAAGCGGCGCGGGCTCCGTAGCGCCTTGAATTTTTCGGGGACGAGTTTGGGGAGGAAATGGGGATAATTCGATTCGGGGCCATCAGGGCTGGTGGTGTTTCGCTTTCCCTGCGCAATAGGTTGTAGGCAACGCCTCGGTTTTTGGTTATCCTCAGGCTTATACCGACCCCGCCCCCCGACCTATTGGGGCTGCCCGGGGCGGAAGAAAGCGCGCATCAGACGCGCTGCAGCAGCAAAGAGGCACGACATGAACGAAGTGGCGACGTTGCGGCAGATGCTGCCTGCGGTTCCGGAATCCGAGGCCTTGCCGCATAACATCGAGGGCGAGCAGCAGTTGCTGGGTGCCATCCTCACCAACAACGAGGTCTACGACCGGGTGTCCGCGCTGGTCCGCTCCGAGCATTTCTTTGACCCGGTGCACCAACGGATCTTTGAACGGATGGCCGCGCGGATCCAGAAGAACGCCTTGGCCTCACCGGTCACGCTGAAACCGTTCTTCGAGGATGATCCGGGGCTTAAGGAACTGGGCGGCCCGGCCTACCTCGTGCGTCTGGCCGGGGCTGCCATCTCGGCCTATGCCGCCCGCGATTATGCCCAGATGATCTATGACCTTGCGGTGCGGCGCGAACTGATCGGGTTGGGGCGCGATATTTCGGCCAAGGCGGCCAAGGTCGAGGTCGATTCAGAACCCCGCGATCAGATCACCGAAGCCGAGCAGCGCCTGTATAAACTGGGCGAACAGGGCCATGCCGAGCGCGGCTTTCAAAGCTTTCTCAAAGCCGTCACCGATGCAGTCAACATGGCCAACGCCGCCTATCAGCGCGAAGGTGGCTTGGCGGGGCTTGCGACCGGCCTTCTCGATCTGGACAAAAAGCTCGGCGGGTTGCATCCGTCTGACCTGTTGATTTTGGCCGGACGGCCGTCGATGGGCAAAACCTCGCTTGCCACCAACATCGCCTTCAACATCGCCAAGGCCTACAAGCGCGGCCGTCTGCCGGATGGGTCGGAGGGCACGGTCGAGGGCGGCTCGGTCGGGTTCTTCTCGCTGGAGATGAGTGCCGAACAACTGGCCGCGCGGATTCTGTCCGAGGCGTCCGAAGTGCCGTCCGAACAAATCCGGCGTGGCGATATGACCGAAGGCGAATTCCGCCGCTTTGTCGAGGCCGCCAAGGCGCTGGAATCCTGTCCGCTTTACATCGACGACACCCCGGCTTTGGCAATTTCCCAAGTTGCGGCGCGGGCAAGACGCCTCAAGCGAACCCATGGGCTGGACCTGCTGGTGGTCGATTATCTGCAACTTCTCAAAGGCTCGTCCAAGGAAAACCGGGTGCAGGAAGTGTCAGAGATTACCCAAGGGCTGAAGGCGATCGCCAAGGAATTGAACATACCCGTGCTGGCTTTGTCGCAACTGTCGCGTCAGGTCGAAAACCGCGAGGACAAGCGCCCGCAGCTGTCGGACCTGCGCGAATCCGGCTCGATCGAACAGGATGCCGATGTGGTGATGTTCGTCTACCGCGATGAATATTATAAGGAACGCGAAAAGCCCGGCGACCATGAATTGGAAAAGATGGCGCAGTGGCAGACCATCATGGAAAACGTCCATGGCAAGGCGGAAGTGATCATCGGCAAGCAGCGCCATGGGCCGATAGGCTCGGTGGAACTCAGCTTCGAGGGCCGCTTCACCCGGTTCGGCAACCTCGCGCAAGCCTGGCAACAGCGTGGCGATGTGGGTTTTTAAGATGAATTGGGCGGTCTGACATGGATCTTGGTCTCAAAGGCAAGCGGATCATCGTCACCGGCGGCGGCGCAGGCATTGGGGCGGCGATCAGCCTGACCCTGGCGGAGGAGGGGACCACGCCCATCATCCTCGCCCGCCGTCCGCCAGCTGGCGATTTCATGGACCGCCTGCGCGCCCTCGCCCCGGCGGAGTTCATCCTGGCCGACCTCGCCAAAGACGATGACTGCCGTGCCGCTGTCACCCAGGCGCAGGACGGCGGCCGGATCTATGGTCTGGTCAACAACGCCGGCACCAATGACAGCATTGGGATCGACGCGGGGCCGCAGGCCTTCCGTGCCTCGCTCAACCAGAACCTGCTGCATTACTACACGCTGGTTCACTTGTTGGCCGCGGATATCAAGGCGGAGGTTGGTGCCATCGTCAACATCTCGTCGAAAACTGCGGTGACCGGGCAGGGCCATACCTCGGCCTATGTCGCGGCCAAAGCCGCCCAACTGGGCCTGACCCGCGAATGGGCGGCGGCGTTCGCGCCGTTCGGTGTCCGGGTCAATGCGGTGATCCCGGCCGAGGTGATGACGCCGATGTATGCCACCTGGATCAAGACCTTCACCGACCCCGCGGCCCAACTGGCCAAGATCACCGCCCGGATTCCCTTGGGCCACCGCATGACGCTCGACCGCGAAATTGCCGCCGCCGTGGTTTTTGCGCTTTCACCCAGGTCCGCCCATACCACCGGGCAGTGGCTCTTTGTCGATGGCGGCTATACCCATCTCGACCGGGCGCTCGACCGCTAAGCGATTTCATCTGGGCAAAAATACTCCGGGGCCCGGGGCAGCGCCCCGGACGTCCGCCAAGGCTCAAAGTGTGGTCGCCACCAGCCCATCGACAATCGCGGTCCAGCCGCCCAAATGCCCATCCCGGCTGCCTTCGGTTTCAAACCTCAAATGGGTCAGCGTCAGCAAGGTGGCCTGCCCATCGGGCACAAGGTCCAGCGTCACTGTGCTGCCCTCTGCCGTGGAATGTGGCGATTCCCAGGTGAAGGCGATGCGGGAGTGGGGCGTAAGTTCCAAATAGCTACCGGTGTGGGGGATGTCTTTTTTACCATCGTTCATCACCAGCAAGAATCTGCCGCCGATGCGTGGGTCGGTTTCGGCTTTGGTCAGGCTGATGCCTTGGCAATTGCTGAAAAACCGGGTCAGGGTCGCGGGGTCCAGCCAAGCGGCATAGACCTTTTCCACCGGCGCGTTGATCCGGCGGTTCAAGGTCAGGCTCAGGTCGTTTTGGCTTGTTTCGGTCTGGCTCATCTTATTCATCCTTTTTCTCCTCCAACAGGTTTGACAGGGCGTCCAGCCGCAAGTCCCAGATCGAGCGCAGCTGGCGGAACCATGCGTCCACGGCGGACAAGGGTTCCAACCGCACTTCGATCAGGTGTTCGCGCCAGAGCGTTTTACGGCTGACCAGTCCGGCACTTTCCAGAACCTTGATGTGTTTTGAGACGGCGTTGAGGCTCATCTCGAACCGGGCGGCGATTTCGGTAACCCGGGTCGGGCCGTGCTGGGCCAGCAGGGTCAGGATCTCGCGCCGCGACGGGTCGCTGGCGGCCTTCAGGATTTCGGTCAAATCTGGTGGCAAGTCTGGCGGCAAGTCTAGTGGCAGGTCTGGTGGTTCGGCTGGTTCAACCATATGGTGGAATTACACCTGACGGCCAGGTCAGTCAACCCATTAGTGGAATGACGAGACAAAAAAACGAGGCCCGCAGGCCCCGGTTCCTAAAGACGGCTCGAAAAACTTACTTCGCCCCGATCATCATCACCATCTGGCGGCCTTCAAGGCGCGGCATCGATTCGACCTTGCCCGCGTCGCCGACGTCGGCGGCAACCCGGTGCAGCAGGGCCAGACCCAGTTCCTGGTGCGCCATCTCGCGGCCCCTGAAACGTAAGGTGACCTTGACCTTGTCGCCTTCCTCCAGAAACTTCAGGACCGAGCGCATCTTGACATCATAGTCATTGGTGTCGGTGCCGGGGCGGAACTTGATTTCCTTGATCTCGATGATGTGCTGCTTTTTGCGGGCCTCGGCTTCACGCTTTTGCTGCTCATACTTGTATTTGCCAAAATCCATGATCTTGCAGACCGGCGGTTCGGCGGTCGGAGAGATCTCGACCAGGTCCAGACCGGCTTCTTCGGCCATCTGCATGGCCCGCGCGGGCGTCACCACGCCGACGTTTTCACCATCCGCGCCGATCAGGCGGATTTCGGGGGACCGGATGCGGTCGTTGATCCGCGGGCCGGTTTCGCGTTGCGGCGGAGCGTTGTGAGGGCGGCGTGCTATGGTTGTGGTCCTTGAATGGGTCGGTCGCGCCAAGATAGCCGCAGGACGCGCAAGCTTCAACCCGTAAGGCCCGGCCGCAAAACACTGTCTGCAAAAGACTGGCCGCAAAAGAAAAGCCTGGCCGCACAAGAATCAACCTGCAATAGAACGCCGAAGCGCCGCAGCGGGGCTTTCCTTTAGGTTGCAGTTCTGTCATATGCCGCCCCATAATTGATCGACAGGTAAGGGACACCGGGCATGAACAGAAATATCATCATCGCGATCGTCGTCATCCTCGCGGGTATCGGCATCTACTACAAGATGAATACCGGCAAAGTGGCCGATGTCGCAGCCACTGCGACCACTGCGGCCAAGGATACCACCGCTGCCGCAACCACGGCTGCGACCACCGCCACAACCGCAGCCACCACGGCGGCCACCACCGCCACGACAGCGGCCACCACCGCGATGGCTGGCGCTGCCGCACTGCTGGACCCGGCCAAGTTCGACCCGGCCAAAGTCACTGCGATGATCGCCGCCTCGTCGCTGGATGATGCGACCAAAAAGACCCTGACCGACGCTGTCGCGGGCGCAGGCGCCGATGCCACCAAGGTTGCGGCCGTGATCGCCCAGATCAAAACCGCGCTGAAGCTGTAATCTGGCCGCTTCAGAGCCAGAACGGGCCGCGCCGGGCAACCGACGCGGCCTTTTTCATGGCCAGTATCATTGTGCCGGCGTCAATGTGCCATGAAAAAGGCCGGTGTCAAACGGGGCGGCTGGCGCCGCGTTGGCTTTTGCCTCGCCTCTGGCCTGCGGCCAACCGGCTCAGGCGGCGCCGCGCGGGGATATTTTTGGACAGATGAAACCGCAAAAGCTCAGATGCCGTCGCCGACAAACGCCTTTTCCACCACATATTCCAGCGGTTCGGAATTGGCCCCCTCGCGCAGCCCGAACGTCTCCAGCACCGCTTTCACATCATGGTTGAAGGCAAGCGAGCCGCAGACCATCGCCCGGTCGTCCTCGGCATCGATCGGCGGCAGGTCAAGGTCGGCGAACACTTTGCCGCTGATGAGATTATCGGTGATCCGGCCCATCCGGGGCGAGGTCTCGCGGGTGGTGGTCGGGTAGTATTTCAGCTTGTCGGCCACCAGGTCGCCGATCAGCGGATCATCCTTCAGGCTTTCGACCAGCTGGCGACCATAGGCCAGTTCGGCGACCTCGCGGCAGGTGTGCATCATGATGACATGGTCGTAGTTCTCGTAGGTCTGCGGTTCGCGCATCAGGCTGGCGAACGGAGCGATCCCGGTGCCGGTGGCCAGAAACCACAGCCCCCGGCCGGGCAGCAAGGCGTCATGGACCAAAGTGCCGACCGGCTTGGGGCGCAGGATGATCTGATCGCCGGGCTTGATGTGTTGCAGGCGCGAGGTCAGCGGGCCATCCGGCACCTTGATCGAATAGAACTCCAACGCGTCATCCCAAGCCGGCGAGGCGATCGAATAAGCGCGCAGCAAGGGTTTGCCGGTGTCGCCCATGAGGCCGATCATCACGAACTCACCCGACCGGAACCGCAGGGATTTTGGCCGGGTGATCCGGAACGAAAACAGCTGGTCGGTCCAGTGGGTGACGGAAATGACGGTCTGGGCATCGGCCAGGCCGGGCTTGGCAGTTGGGAGCGGGGCGGCTTGGTTCATCAGGAACGCTTTATTTTGAGGGCGGGGGAAAAGTCGGATCAAACACGGCGGGGGAAACCCGGACCTAGGCTTTCAGTCGGGCAAGATAGTCATGGGCCTGCCAGTCGGCGCGCGCCAGCCATTGCGCTTCGGGCTGGCGCAAAGCGAGATCATCGGGGATTTCCACCGAGTCAAAACCAACCCGGCGCGCCATGGCATATTGGTCGGCAATCACCGGGCCAAAGGCACGTAAGGTGCCGGTATAGCCCGCCATCCGCAACCGCCGCGCAATGGTGAAGGCGCGGCCATCGTTGAAAGCGGGAAACGTCACCCGGATCAGGTTGAGTTGGGCCAGATAGGGTTCCACCAGAGCCGGGTCATCGGTGTGGGCAAGGTCGAGCGCGCCCTTGTGCTGGGCCAGGTCGGCCAGTGTCACGGCCTGGGTGTCGGGGGCTGGCGCAAAGCCCTGATCGGTGACAATCACGCTCATGCGGCGGACTCCTGTGCGGTATTGGCGGCGATGTCGCCGAGCGGGAAGCGCGCGGCTTTGCCATTGATAAAATGGATGCCGCATTCGGCTTTTTCACTGTTGCGCCAACGGCCTGCGCGGGGATCTTCACCCGGTTTTACCGGCGTCGTGCACGGCGCACAGCCGATCGACGGATAGCCTTTGGCAACCAACGGATGCCGGGGCAGGCGGTTGTTGACCATGTAATCCTCCAGATCCTCGCGCCCCCAATGGGCGAGCGGATTGACCTTGATCCGCACATCGCCTTCGGTCTCAAAGAACTCCACCGCCGCGCGGCTGGTCCCCTGATAGCGTTTGCGCCCGGTGATCCAGCCGTCGAACTTGGCGAGAGCGTGCTCCAGCGGTTCGATCTTGCGCAAGGCACAGCAGGCGTCGGTGGAGAATTGGTGCAAGGTGCCGTCGGGGTCTTCAAACGCGACCTTGGGTTCGGCGGCGCGAATGATCCGCAGGTC
>JAYTQA010000145.1:0-4542 GCA_043746955.1 bacterium
GAGTTGATCTTGCCGACCAGACTTTTGTCATTCTCCTGCACCAGCCGGATCGAGGGCAGGCTTTGCATCGTGACCTGTCGGGTCAGTTGCAGGTCATAGACCCGGCGTTCCAGATCGTCACGCGCGGCGCGCAGGTCGCGCAGGATTTGCGCCTGTTTGACCTGGTCATCGGCGGGGGCGGCTTTGGCTGTGGCATCCAGCGCCGGAATGTCGGTGGCGTCCAAGGATTTCAGCTTGGCCTGACCTGCGGCGATATACAGGCCAAGCTGGTCGTAGAAGGTCAGGGTCTTGGCATAGAGGATATCCAGCGCCTTGATATCCTTCAGCAAGACCGTCTCGTGGATCAGCAGGTTTTCGGTGATCTTGTCGATCTGGCCCTGCACCTCTTCATAACGCGCCATGAAATGCACCAAGGGCGTGGCCGAGCCGGTCAGCTTTTCCCACCAGCTGCGTTCGCGGTTCACGTCCAGCTCGTTGCCCGAAAAGCCGCGGATCGTGGTCACGATACCGGCCAACGCGTCCCCGGCCGGCCCGACATCCTTGTTCTTCACCCCGGCCAGCATTTCCTGACTGATGCTTTGCAATTCGGCCTGCGCACCCGCGCCGAACGAGATGATCGACTGGGTGTTGCCCATGTCAATCTCTGCCATCCGCTTGGTGATTTCGGCGGCTTGCGGGCCGGTGGCCGCCTCCAACGGCACAATCGCGGTGGCGGGCTCGGGCATGATGGCGGCAGTGACCTTTTCCACTTCGGCAAGGGCGGACGTGGCAGCAGAGGCTACGGTGTCGGTCATGTCTGTCTCACTTTTGAATGCGCGGATTGGGGGTATATGGGGTGCATTGGCCTAGCCTTCCAGCTTGAGCCGGTCACGTAACACCTGAATTTCAACATCCAGATCGGTGTGGTTGTTCGACAACAGCGCCGTGGTGCGGCTGGCGAAGTTGGACTCAAGGTCGGTCAGCAGCGCCTCGTAATCGGCGCGGACTTTGGGATCGCGCCCGTTGGCATAAACATCGGCGAACTTGGCAGTCGCATCGCGCGCGCTCATCAAATAGACCGACATGTACTTGCGCGCATCGGTCAGATCACCGGGGTCGTTTTCGACTTGGCGGAACAGGGCGCGGGCGGTGTCGGCGAAATGGCTGACGCGGGTTTCCAAGGCCCCATCATTGGCCCGCAGGATGGCGTCTTTCATGCCCGAAAGGTAGCCTTCGCCCTCGGTCACGGCGCGGGCCACGCGGTCGGTCTGGAAGGTGTCCACGCCTTCCATCCCCTTGGCTTTCATCGGGTCAAGGCCAAAGCTGCCCAGATGCAAGGCGGCGCCCAACATGCCGAACAGGAACAGCGTGACCTCGTGGGTTTGCCAGACCACTGCCCCGGTCATCAGCCCCGCGCCGGTCAGGCAGGCACCAAACACCTTGCGCGGTATCGCCGGGCGGCGCGCGATTTTGCGGGCGTCATATTCGGCATGGGCCTTGACGCCTTCGCGGGTCAGCCATGCCGCAAGCATCAGCAAGCCCGCAGCCCCCAGGCCGGAGAACAAGGCCGACGACGTGCCTGCGAACGCCTTGAAGATAAACGGAAACGGCAGCAGGAAGGCGAGGTTGGCCCGCAGCATCGCGCCACCGGGCGGCAGGGCCGCTTGCACTACCACGGGTTCGCCTGGGCTGCCGCTTTGGTTGGGGCTGTACTTGCCGACGATGCGCTGCGCCATTCAGTGGCCCCCGCCGAACGCCACATAAAGCGTCAGGCCGAACAGCAAGACGAAGGCCAGGGTCTGTAGGGCGGATGCCGACATGGAGTTTCGCCTCGCTCGAAATCGCTGCAACTATAGGCGAGGGGAGCGAGGCTGGCTAGGCGCGCCGGGTGGATTTGCGTGGCAAATTGCGCGGGAATTCGCCCAATGCACGCCCCGCCGCCTTGACCCGCTCAGGCTCAAGTCGGAGTCAGGTCGGACGGCGCGGCTGCTTCGGGCGGGGCGCGTCGTCACGCGGCCCGGTTTTCGCGCCCGGTTTGACTTGCGCCCGAGGTTTGGCCGCACCACCCGGCGCACCACCCGGCGCACCAACCGGCGCATCATTCCTGCGCCGTGGAGGATCGGCCTTGGCCGCCACGCCACCCGCACGGGCCGGGCCGTGCGACACGGTGCGGCCAGCCGGTTTGCCCTCGGGTTTGGCGGCTTTCGGTGCGGGCTTTTTGGCCACCACCTCGTCCGCCATCGGATCCAGCCCCAACTGGTCGCGCAGCACCCGAGGTTTGATTTCTTCCACCTGACCCGGCTGCAAGTCGCCCAACCGGAACGGCCCGTAACTGACCCGGATCAGCCGGTTCACGAATAAATCCAAAGCGTTCAGCGCCCGCCGGATCTCCCGGTTCTTGCCCTCGCGCAAGCCAATCGTCAGCCAGGCATTCGCGCCCTGAATCCGGTCCAGCATCACATGCATCGGTTGAAACCGCTCGCCATCCACCGTCAGCCCCTTGCGGAGCGGCTCCAGATCCACGTCGGTCGGATTGCCATTGATCCGCACACGATATTTCCGAAGCCAGCCGGTCGACGGCAGTTCCAGCCGCCGCTTGAGTTCCCCATCATTGGTCAAAAGCAACAGGCCTTCCGAGTTCAAATCCAGCCGCCCGACCGACATGACCCTTGGCATCTCCGGCGGCAGGGTTTCGAACACGGTCTGCCGGCCCTTTTCATCGGCTTCCGAAGTCACCAGACCTTCCGGCTTGTAATACAGCCAGAGCCGCGCGGGCTCGGCTGCCGCCACCAGCTTGCCGCCCACCGTGATGCGGTCGCGGTCGGTCACGTTCAGCGCGGGGGAGGTGATCACGCGGCCGTTGACCGCAACCTCGCCGATTTCAATCAACCGCTCGGCCTCCCGCCGCGAGGCGATCCCGGCGCGTGACAGGACTTTGGCAATCCGGTCACCTTCCGGCGCGGCCGTGGCCTTCTGGGCATCGACAGTGGATTTCGGGGTCGATTTCGGGGTTGATTTTGGCGGCATTCAGGCGGACCTATCATCGGGAACAAAGGTGGGGACAGCGGTTCCCAAGGCGCTCAGGATATTTGACCCGGCATGACAAAGCAACGCGGGTTCCGGACTTTCATGGAGGACGCGCTGGTTCAGGCCCGTTTGGCCGCCGCACGGGGTGAAGTGCCGGTAGGTGCCGTGGTGGTTCTGGGTGATGCGGTGGTCGCAAGTGCTGGCAACCGCACGCGGGAATGGTCCGATCCGACCGCGCACGCTGAACTGCTGGCGATCCGGGCCGCCTGTGCCGTCCTTGGGTCCGAACGCCTGACCGGCCACGACCTTTACGTGACGCTGGAACCCTGCCCGATGTGTGCGGCTGCCATTTCCAGCGCCCGGATCGCCCGGCTGTACTATGGCGCCGCTGACCCCAAATCCGGTGGCGTGGCCCAAGGTCCGCGCATCTTCAGCCACCCGCAATGCCACCATGTGCCCGAGGTTTACGATGGCATTGCCGCCGAAGCGTCCGAGACGCTTCTGAAAGACTTCTTCGCCACCCGCCGCTAGCCTGAGGTTTTCGGTGCTACAGCCTCGGCTGAACCGCCTGCAAATTTCGTTTTGTGATTTTCGCAAGCCGTGCTAATCAGCCCCATCTAACAATCCATGACAGGAGGGTCGAACATGAAGATACTCACCATGACGCCCGCCTGCGGCGCTGTTGGACTGGCTCAGGCGCAACCGCGAACCTGACGCGGCCTTAGCCTGACCGCCGATCCATCGGCACCCCACCCGTTTGACCCTTTCGGCCCCGCGACGGCAGCATTCCGTCAATCGCGCCGGGGTTTCACCTTTTTAGGAGCGTGCTGCCCCGCGCAGCCCGGACATCATCATGACATTGAACGATACCAACGACCTGCCGCTGCCCAGCCTGCAAGACCTGATCGACCGGCATGGCGCTTTGGCTGTCGGGTTGGCCTATCTGCGCGCGGCTTTGGCACGCCGGAAACATCCGCCGGACCTGGCCGCTGACCTGCTCAGCGACCACATCCTGCGCGACATTGGGCTGACACCAACTCACCACACCAGCCAAAACCGCCGGGGTTGGGACTTTTAAACCTCACACCGTGATCGGGTCCAAAACCTGCGGCTCGATCACGTTGACCCCCGGCAGACCGGCCTTCAGCACATCGGCATTCTGGGCCAGCATCGGGAAGGTGCGGTAATGGCAGGGGATCACGGTCTTGAAGTTGAAGTAGCGCTTGGCCGCATAGGCCGCGCGCGCCATGTCCATGGTGAAATGCCCGCCCGCCGACAGGATGCCGATGTCCGGTTTGTGGTAATCGCCCAGCCACTCCATATCCGCCATGATGTCGGTATCGCCAGACAGGTAGATGGTATGGCCCTCGCCCGCGATCATAAAGCCCGCCTCTGAGCCTACCGCTACCGGCCCGTTCGGCCCCGAGGTCGAGGACGAATGACAGGCATTGACCAAAGTCACCTTGGCCCCGTTACAGTCAATCGTCCCACCCTTGTTGAAGCCCACGATCTGGACGCCTTCGCTGGCCGCCAGAT
>JAYTQA010000146.1:0-4514 GCA_043746955.1 bacterium
AAACGTCCGCGCGTTTGTCGAAGCTGTGACCCGCGCCAAGCCCGCCGGGGCCAAGGGCACCTACCTGAAAAAGGTGTCGCTGTCCTCGACGATGGGGCCAGGCGTATCGCTTGATCTGGCGTCTGCGACCGCCCGCTAAGGGTTTGCAATGACCATTGGGCCACCGGCAGTTCGCTGTCGGTGGTTTTTCATTGGTCCGGGGCGACTTCAAGCAACTTTCCGTCAAAATTCATGTGATTTGCCACCTTCAATTTGTCAGCGGGGGTGCCAAGGGCCTTAAATCATGGTATTCTTGCCGCCGCGCATACTCCAGTTTTCCAGTGCGCCTGACACGTTGCCTAGCTGGCAGACGCATCAGTGATTGCGCCCGCCATGGCGGTGCTGTATTCCCCCACTCTGTCCAGCTTGCGTGATTCGTCGCGCCGTCTGGACGTGCTTTGTCCGAGACGTTGGGTGCCTTCGCAAGAAGACTTAATTTCCCTTCTGAGATGGGGTTCGAACCGATTTCACCGGGGCTTTCGCCTTGGCCGTCTGCAGGCTCGGAAGACATCATGGACCCGACGCCCCCAGGCCACCGGGGGCACACATGAGCCGGGGGGTAACCCCCAACCTTGGAGTAAAACTGTGGATAGAGCCCAGAAAGAGAATGTGGTCGACGAACTCGGCCAGATCTTCGCAAGCTCTGGTGTGGTAGTGGTCGCCCATTACACCGGTATGACAGTTGCTCAGATGCAGACCCTGCGCGCGAAGATGCGCGAAGTGAACGGGTCAGTGCGTGTCGCCAAGAACAAGCTCGCCAGAATTGCCCTTGAAGGGAAGCCCGGCGTTAAGATGGGCAACCTGCTTGCGGGCATGACCGTGATGGCCTACTCGGAAGACCCCGTCGCTGCGGCGAAGGTCTGCGAGGCTTATGCCAAGATCAACGACAAGTTCGTTATTCTGGGCGGGGCAATGGGCGATGTGGTCTTGGATCCGGCCGGTGTGAAAGCCGTGGCCGCCATGCCGTCGCGTGAGGAGCTTATCGCTTCGATCGTGGCGTGTCTTGGTAGCCCTGCTTCCGCCATCGCCGGGGCCATTGGCGCGCCTGCGTCTGCGATTGCAAGCATCCTCACCACGATCGAGGAGCGGCTTGCCGCCTGAAGCAATTGGTAATCGGGTGTGGATCGTCCTCGCCTCGTTAGAACCCATCTCAACCAAACGGAACATCAAATGGCCGATCTGAACAAACTCGCTGAAGACATCGTTGGTCTGACTCTCTTGCAAGCGCAGGAGCTCAAGACCATCTTGAAAGACAAGTACGGCATCGAGCCGGCTGCCGGTGGTGCCGTCATGATGGCCGCTGGTCCTGCCGCTGTGGCGGAAGTCGCCGAAGAAAAGACCGAATTTGACGTGGTCCTGACCGAAGCCGGTCCGAACAAGATCAACGTCATCAAAGAGGTTCGTGTCATCACGGGCCTTGGTCTGAAAGAAGCCAAAGACCTTGTTGAGGCTGGCGGCAAAGTCAAAGAAGGCGCGACCAAGGCCGATGCCGAAGCGCTGAAGAAAAAGCTTGAAGACGCTGGTGCGAAAGTCGAGCTGAAGTGATCCAGCCGCCGGGGGCAACCTCGGCTTTGGGTTTTCTGGCAGGGACGGGAGTTTTTCCGTCCCTGCCGTTCGTGTCTGTGGTCAGTAAAAACTGGCCGGGCGCGTCTTGGCAGGGGTTTTTGCGCAAAACCCCTTCTTAGGCGCGGTGATGGTTCGGGAGCGGCCCTAAGGGATGGGCGGCACGAATAGGACCAACACCCCCTGTCGCCCGAGTGGCGCGTCCGTGGCCCGACGGAAGCGCGCACTTTGATGATGAAAGGTTACGACGAGCATGGCGCAAGCTTACGTTGGTCAAAAACGTGTCCGCCGGTATTACGGCAAAATCCGCGAAGTTCTGGAGATGCCCAATCTGATCGAGGTGCAAAAAAGCTCCTACGATCTGTTCTTGCGTTCGGGCGAAGGCGACAAGCCGCTGGATGACGAGGGCATTCAGGGCACGTTCCAGTCGGTCTTCCCGATCAAGGATTTCAACGAAACTGCCGTGCTGGAATTCGTCAAATACGTCTTGGAAAGCCCCAAGTACGATGTTGACGAATGTATGCAACGCGACCTGACTTATGCGGCTCCTCTCAAGGTGACGATGCGTCTGATCGTGTTTGATGTTGATGAGACAACCGGTGCGCGGTCGGTTAAGGACATCAAGGAACAAGACGTCTATATGGGCGACATGCCGCTGATGACGCAGAATGGCACGTTCATCGTGAACGGGACCGAGCGGGTTATCGTCAGCCAGATGCACCGGTCGCCCGGCGTGTTCTTCGACCATGACAAGGGCAAGACCCATTCCAGCGGCAAACTTCTGTTCGCCTGCCGGATCATTCCGTATCGCGGTTCGTGGCTGGACTTTGAATTCGACGCCAAGGATGTGGTGTTTGCCCGCATCGACCGGCGCCGCAAATTGCCGGTGACCACCCTGCTTTATGCGCTTGGCATGGATCAGGAAGGCATCATGTCGGCTTATTACGACACGGTGATGTTCAAGCATATCAAGAATAAAGGCTGGGTCACCAAGTTCTTCCCCGAACGGCTGCGCGGCACCCGCCCCAGCTTTGACATTGTCGATGCGGCCACCGGCGACGTGATTTGCAAAGCCGGGGACAAGATGACCCCGCGCATGGCGAACGATCTGATTAAATCGGGCAAAGTTACTGACCTTTTGATGCCGTTTGATCAGATTGTGGGCCGCTACGCCTCCAAGGACATCATCAACGAACAGACCGGCGAAATCTGGGTCGAAGCGGGTGATGAGCTGACGATGGACTACGACCGTGACGGCAACGTCAAGGGCGGCACGCTGAAGGTTCTGCTGGATCAAGGTATTACCGAAATTCCGGTGCTGGACATTGACAATGTCAACGTCGGCCCCTATATGCGCAACACCATGGCGGTTGACAAGAACATGGGCCGCGATACGGCACTCATGGACATCTACCGCGTGATGCGTCCGGGCGAACCGCCGACGGTTGAGGCGGCAAGCCAGTTGTTTGACACCCTGTTCTTCGACAAAGAGCGCTATGACCTGTCCGCCGTGGGCCGGGTCAAGATGAACATGCGTCTGGATCTGGGTCGCCCGGATACCCAACGCACGCTCGACCGTGGTGACATCGTGGCCTGCATCAAGGCCCTGACCGAACTGCGCGATGGCAAGGGTGAGATTGACGACATCGACCACCTCGGCAACCGCCGGGTGCGGTCGGTTGGCGAACTCATGGAGAACCAGTACCGCGTCGGTCTGCTGCGGATGGAGCGGGCGATCAAGGAACGCATGTCGTCGGTGGAAATCGACACGATCATGCCGCAAGACCTGATCAACGCCAAACCGGCTGCGGCTGCGGTGCGTGAATTCTTCGGCTCCAGCCAGCTGTCGCAGTTCATGGACCAGACCAACCCCTTGTCCGAAGTGACGCACAAGCGCCGCCTGTCGGCTTTGGGGCCGGGCGGTCTGACCCGCGAGCGCGCTGGTTTTGAAGTGCGCGACGTTCACCCGACCCACTATGGCCGGATGTGCCCGATTGAAACGCCGGAAGGCCAGAACATCGGCCTGATCAACTCGCTGGCGACGTTTGCCCGCGTGAACAAATACGGCTTCATCGAAACCCCGTACCGCAAGGTGATCGACAACAAGGTGACCGATGAGGTCGTCTACATGTCTGCCACCGAGGAAATGCGGCACACGGTGGCGCAGGCCAACGCGGCGCAGGATGCGGAAGGCCATTTCACCGACGACCTGATTTCCTCGCGGAAAGCCGGCGAATTCATGCTGAATCCGCCGGACGCGATTGACCTGATCGACGTGTCGCCGAAGCAGCTGGTGTCGGTGGCGGCCTCGCTGATTCCGTTCCTGGAAAACGACGACGCCAACCGCGCTCTGATGGGCTCGAACATGCAACGTCAGGCGGTGCCTTTGCTGCAATCCGATGCGCCGTTTGTGGGCACCGGGATTGAAGCGGTGGTGGCGCGGGATTCCGGTGCCGCCATCATGGCCCGCCGGGCTGGCGTGATTGACCAGGTTGACGCCACGCGCATCGTGGTGCGCGCCACTGAAATGCTCGACCCGGCTGAACCGGGCGTGGACATCTACCGTCTGCGCAAGTTCAAACGGTCGAACCAGTCGTCCTGCATCAACCAGCGACCGCTGGTCAAGGTCGGCGATACCGTGGTGCGTGGCGAAGTGGTGGCCGACGGCCCCTGCACCGACATGGGCGAACTGGCTTTGGGGCGCAACGTCGTCGTCGCCTTCATGCCGTGGAATGGCTACAACTACGAAGACTCGATCCTGATTTCCGAGCGGATCTTAAAGGATGACGTGTTCACCTCGATCCATATCGAGGAATACGAAGTCGCCGCGCGCGATACCAAACTGGGGCCGGAAGAAATCACCCGCGACATTCCGAACGTCGGTGAAGAAGCGCTGCGCAACCTCGACGAGG